>CAZRNW010000540.1:0-2881 GCA_964601535.1 uncultured Flavobacteriaceae bacterium | reverse complement strand
TGAAGATTTAAAAAATATTTTTGATCAAAAATCTCAATCGTTCAGTAGAATAAATGAGATCAGAAATTTACTCGAAAACAAACCAAAAAGTACTAATAATCGCAGTTCGCGAAGAAATAGGATTCCGAGGGTAACTCTGAGTCCAAAGGATATTTTAGAACATGTTGAACGTTATATTAAATCAGAAGGATTCAACTATTCTGATAATGATATTGCGAATTTTTATTTGGCAATAAGGGCAAAGCCGTTTGTGATCTTAGCCGGTATTTCAGGTACCGGTAAAACTCAGTTGCCGCGAAAAATTGCTGCTTCATTGGGTTTTTCTAAGGAACAGGTTATTCAGCTTCCTGTGAGGCCGGATTGGACTGACGGTAGTGACCTGCTGGGGTATACCTCCTTAGACGGGAAGTTCATTCCGAAAGATTTGACCATAGCTATTCAAAAAGCAATGGCTAATCCCCAAAAACCCCATTTTTTCATACTTGATGAGATGAACCTTGCAAGGGTTGAGCATTATTTCAGCGATTTTCTCAGTATCATCGAAACCAGAAAATGGATTAACGGAAAAGGAAGTGACATAGTTACTGATCCAATTCTCAGAATGGAAGTGCTGCGAGACGCTAAAAATAAGAATGACTTTAAAGAATTACGTTGGCCTAAGAATTTGTATTTGATTGGTACGGTTAACATGGATGAGACCACCCATGCGTTTTCCAGAAAGGTTCTGGATAGAGCCAACTCAATAGAAATGAACGAGGTTGATTTGAATTGGATTTCTGGTCAACGGGAAAATATTAAGCCTTTAGAAAACATTGATAATTCCATTTTCGAAACAGAGTTCCTTGGGTCCAATGAATTAACTGATGACGATAAGAACTCTATTCAATCAGAGATGGATTTGTTGAAAAAGGTTAATGAAAAATTACGAATAGCCGATTTACATTTTGCGTATCGAGTTCGAGATGAAGTAGCATTTTATTTACTTCTCAACAAAAAATTCGATTTAATGGATTCGGCTGCTGCTATGGATTTTCAGTTAGTTCAAAAAGTATTACCGAGAATTCATGGAAGCTCTGAACGTGTGCAAATCGTTTTGGTTGGCTTGTTGAATTTGTTAGAAGGAACAAGTTTCAGGACTGAAAATTTTGAATTCAGCCTATTGAAAGACAAGATTAAAGAGGAAGAACTCAAATATAAACGAGCGTCCAAGAAGATTTTGTTTATGTTGAAGCGTTTTGATGACGACCGTTTTACTTCCTTCTGGATTTGAGCAGTTCAACGACATACACATTTCATAAGGCAGGTAAAGGTACACTTGATTTAGAAGTTGATGCACCATCGAAGCAGGTGTATTATTCTGGTTTGCCTGAAGCCATTAGCTGTAAGATAGAAGGACTCGAATCGGAATCTCCCTCTAAAACCGCATCCCTACATTTTTTTGAATGGCAAAAAATTCAGTTTACGTATTCAATTAAAGCAGATGCGGGTTTTGCTCATCCTATAGAATTGAGTGTGAATGACAGAATTCTGAAGAAGTCTCAGCATAGAGAAGATATTTACTTGCTTTCCGGGCAATTTTCTTTTGAAGATGCGGTAGGCGAAACTCGTCTGGAAATAAAAGATGCTTATAACAAACCAATTTTTCGATTAGAGACTGAAGTTTTTCCTCAGAAGATGGATTACCGGTCTGACTACAAAGCCATGATGGCTGACATTTCGGCCATCATTCAAAGCTTGGCTTTTGATACGCTAAAGGACACATACAGAAAGAGTAAAGCCCGGCTGACTGGTTATGCAACAGAACATGAATGGTGGAACATTTTGGATGCTTTGTTTGAGCTATTAATAGTAAATCTTGGAGTAATTAAACGACAACCGAAGCACGAAATCCGTACAAGCGAAAAAGTTGTACCTATAGAAAGGGTGAAGCAAGCATCAAAACGCAGTATTGCTTGGTTTCAGAGAAATACACGATACGCTAATCAAACTGGAAAGGGTATAAAAATTGGCGATAGTCAATATTTTACTCATGCTTTATCAAGCAAAAAGTATGTTACCTACGATACTTATGAGAACCGCTTCATAACATGGGCTGTAAAAAACATTATAGAGCAACTCCGCAATTATAAAAAGCATACTGAAGCAAATCAAGGTGGAAAAGATTACAGCTCACTAATCAGCAGAATGAAGTCCTATCAAAGCAGATTACAGGGAATACTGCACGAAAACCCTTTTGATGAGGTAAGTGAATTTGAAAAACGCGCATATTTTTCAACCTCCTTAACAAGAGGAGCAGGTTACCGTGATTTCATGCATATATACTTGCTTCTTACACGTGGGCTTGAAATAGCTGAGAATGGAATTTTTAAAATTGAACAAAAGAATATCTCTACACTATACGAATATTGGTGTTTCCTAATGTTGGTAAAACTGTTGAAAGAACAAACTACAAGTACAATTGAATTTCAGAATTTAATCAAGGTTGAAGCTAATAGGTTGTCTGTTAAACTCCTAAAAGGAGAGGAATCATATGTGTTTTTCAAAAAAGCTGGAACGGGTGAAACAATCACTATTTACTTTAATCGGGAGTTTCAAAAACAACATAGGAAGGCCTTCACCTTTGATCAGAAACCCGACTGTACAATCGAATTTAAAAAAAGAGGATTTGAAAAACCATTTTGGTATTTATTCGATGCAAAATATCGCTTCGAAGAGCGATCAGAAAGCGTCATAAATCAATTCAATGTCCCTCAAGATGCTATTGGACAATTACATAGATACCGGGATGCTATTCTTCATACAGAGCCTGTAAGTTCAACATATCGCGGTGCGATTAAAAATTTGGGAGGTATAATTCTTTACACTTATCCTAAAAGCGAAG
>CAZRNW010000539.1:0-2883 GCA_964601535.1 uncultured Flavobacteriaceae bacterium | reverse complement strand
CTGATCTTTTAATGATTATTCAAGAACAACCTCTTAGTCCCCCTGGTGGATCTCCAGCAAATCAACCTCAACAAATGCCGCCAAATTCATCAATGCAAGGCGCTAATCCTCAAATGATGGGAATGCCTCAACCTGTTGCTCCTTCTCTTCCAATGCCTGCAGCTCCTCCTGCTCCATTTGAGCAGATGCCAGTGAATCCAGCAGACATGCTTCCCCAATAAGGAAATAAATGTCAACTAAACTAGATGCAAATCAGGTTTTAAAAAGATCTTTCGATGATGCTACTGACCGTATCAAAGTTGATGCTCAAGTTACAGCAACAATTGGAACAGTTGAAGTTGCAATTGATGCAGCAAATGATAGTATTCGTCTTGGTGATGGAACAGATCTTGCTAATGTTACTAGTGCGGGAGAATTAAATGTTCTATCTACAGCTCAACCGGGAACAGATATTGGTGATGTTACTGTAAATAACGGTTCTGGGGCAAGTGCTGTTAACATTCAAGATGGTGGAAACTCTATTACCGTCGATGGTAGTGTAATTGCTAATCCAACAGTTAGTACAACAGCTACTATTACTTCAGTTACAGTAACTAATGCTTCTACAACAATATTAGTATCTAATTCTAATCGAAAACGTTTTTCAATATATAATGATTCTGGAGCAATTATATATGTAGCAATGGCGGCGACCGCATCTACAACATCTTTTACATTCCAATTAACAAATAATTCTTTTTATGATTCTTCTGGTGGAGTTATATATACAGGAATAATTACTGCTATTCGAGGTTCAGGAAATGGACCAGTTAAAATAACGGAGTATACTTAATGGTAGATAGTTTATATTCAAATTCGATATCAGCATCTGAAACATTAACAACGGGGCAATCAATAGTTCTTGATTGTACGGGTATAGCCACATTATTAGTTGAAGTTACAAATTCTGATGGAGCATGTAACTTAGAATTTTCATTAGATGGATCTACTTATTATCCATGTTCTGCAATTAATCCTATAACATTAGATGGACAATTATTTGGTGCTATTTCTGGAAATGGATTATTATCCGTTCCTGTTGCTGGAGTTCATTTTTTTCGAATAGATTTTGGTGGCGGTACAAGTGCTGATATAAAAATATTTGGGTGTCCTGGAGCTACAATCCAACAGGCATTATTAGCATATACATTTATTAAACAATCTGATGGTGACGTGTTTAGTTCGGCAGGTCGATATAATTCTTCTGATCCTTCAATTTCAGATGGAAATCGAAATGAAATACAACTTACTTCAATAGGAAGTTTAAAAATCGCTCCGCATGATACTTTAAGTTCAGCTACTTCTACAGCATATGAGGCTAGTAGAGTTGTTAAAGCGTCAGCAGGAAAAATATTTGCAATCAACGGATATAACTCAAAGGCTTCAGCACAATTTATTCAGATTCACAATACTACATCTCTTCCTACAGATAGTGCTGTTCCTATTATAATCTTTACGGTCCCAGCAACTTCAAATTTTAATATTATTTTTCCTGATGTTGGTCGATATTTTTCAATCGGAATAACTATATGCAATAGTTCAACTGGTCCTACAAAAACAATCGGTTCCGCTGATTGTTGGTTTGATGTATTATATAAATAATGGCACAATTAAGACAAATAGATAAAAATAATCCAAGAAAAAAACAATATCCACTTTATTTAAAATGGAAAGTAGCTTTTTTTATTTTATTATTTTTGTTTATTTTACAAAATATTAACAAGTTATATTAGAAGTGTTTTAATAAAACACGATGGATCTACCCAATTAAGGATGATCTAACATTAACCTATAGATGGTTAAAGGAGTATTTATGAGTGAAGTTCAACCAAATTCCGCTGCGGCACCTGCCGAACAAGAAGCGGCCCCTTCCCCGGATCTACAAGAAGCTGTTGCTGATGTTCTTGATCCAGAAACAGAGATAGAAACAGAGGCCTCTGCTGATCCTGTTACTAAAGAGATGAATAAAGCTCTTAATAACATGAAAAAGAAATTTAAACTTAAAGTTGATGGTGAAGAGATTGAAGAAGAAATCGATCTTGCTGATGAGGATCGCCTAAAACGAGAGTTGCAAAAAGCAAAAGCTTTTGATAAACGGTCCCCCGAATTTGCTAATTATAAAAAACAAGTTGATCAATTAATTGAAATGTTGCAAAAAAATCCAGCATCAGTTCTTGAACAAATGGGTCATAATATTGACGAATTAGCTGAAGGACATTTAAAACGTCGAATCGAAGAAGCTAAGAAGAGTCCCGAACAACTTGCTCGTGAAAAAATGGAAAAAGAATTAACAGATGCTAAAGAAGAAGCTAAACGTCTTAAAAAAGAAAAAGAAGATTCAGATCTTGAAAAAGCAAGAAATGAACACGCCGCTGTTATTGAAAAAGACATTCAAGTTGCTTTAGAAAAAGCTGATACTATTCTTCCTAAAAAGAATCCTTGGGTTATTCGTGAAGTCGCAAAAACTATGCTTCTTGCCATGAATAATGGCTATCCGAATGTGTCTGTTTCTGAAGTTATTCCTTTAGTTGAAGATCAATTTAGGAATGATTTAAAAAGCATGTTTGATATTTTTCCAGAAGAAGTTATTGAAAAAGTGGTTGGTAAAAACAATTTAGATCGTATTCGTAAAAAACGCATTACAAAAAGTCAAAAAGAGACTGCGACTGCGAATCAAATTGCAAAAGCTACTTCCAATAAGCCTGCAGAAAAAGCGGATGATAAACCAAAGAAAAAATTTAAAGATGTATTTGATTTTCGTAGCTAAAACAAATTATTAGCTATTTTTGGATTTTTTAACAAGTATAAGTAGAGACTTCCTAGTATATTATAGGGGTGATGAAG
>CAZRNW010000538.1:0-2894 GCA_964601535.1 uncultured Flavobacteriaceae bacterium | reverse complement strand
TCACCACATAAAAACCGAATGAACCCTTGTATAATTGAACTTGGTGTATAATCCAAGATCATCCTTTGTCGGACCATTTTGTGTTTTATCAACATAATCAGAAGACAAAACTGCAGTTAATAAGAATGAATGAGGATAAGCTGGCATAACATCACTACTGTAATAGTTATCTAAGCCCTTTGAATTGTTGGTTGAATTATCTGATCCAGAAGAATAAGGAACCAAACCTGTACTATAATTGATAGTTGGATTAGAAGGTTCAACTGCAAAGATAGTCTCTTCCGTTTTATTATTATAGGCTGGAATTCCATAAACATAGCGGGCACCGTCATCTCTAAGTGTTGTTATTTCTGAAATGTGATGGGATGAAAGGAACGGCCCACTGGTTCTTGACATACCAACCGGTTGTCCGGTCAAACTATAAAAACTTGAAAAATCATTGTATGGATAATTTTTAATTGAAGTTTCTAAGCCTGCAATACTTGCTTGAGAGCCTGTTAAAACATTAACTGATTCATTTCTTCTTACCCTCGAAGCCCTGTTATTTGTATTCAGAACTTTCGTTGTCCCGTATTTGGTTGTTAATACGTTAGTACAAAAGGCGCTTGCGCCTGCTGGTTGCAAATTAAATCTTACCGGGGTAAAACCATTAATTACATTATTAAAGTAATTCATATCGGTTTCTGCTGTCTTCTCCCCGCCTTGTTTGAAATATACACTTTCATTGAATCCGCCGTTCCCACCTTTAAATGTTGTTCTTGATTCAGCAAGATTTTGATCACTCCACTTACCCGTTTTTGTTCTCGAAAAAACCAAATCCACGTTTACTCCTGTATGCGCTGTATTACCAACTCCTAATTCAATTCCTACGTTGGCACTTATGCTTGGAAAGTTTTTCACAAGAGGATCAAACACGGTACCAACATGATTTCGGTAAGGTCTGAAATCACCGCTTATACCCTGTCCAGTATAATTATAACTGTCGTACGAGTAATTAGTCACCGGTAGATTGGGAGTATGCAATGTGAAACTCGCATCTTTTTCACGATTAAAATCATGCAAAATATCTCTAGAGTTATCAGGATTTCCCTGACAATTAGCCGCATCTGAATGGAAATAACCATAAGCCTTATAATCTTTCGTCTTATCCTTTATGAATTGTCCAGAATAAAAAGCCCCTATAGTAACTTTTGGGTGCGTACCAAAAAGTTCAGCTCCGAATGTTACACCTAAACTTAAACCAAGGTTTATCATTTCCGGTCCCGAAGAAGGCATATAGCTAGGATCAGCAAAACTGTAACCAAAACCACCATTGCCTGATTTGCTATAGTCTCCTTTTCCCGAAGAATTTACAATATCTGTTCCACCTTCTGTTTTACCAACAATAACACCTTTTTGCCTAGTTGCAGAGTAATTAAATGACAAACTGTTTAAACCGGAAACTGTATTATAGCTAAGACCCAAAGAGCCGTTTTTCCTGTTGGTAGCACTTCTATTTCCATCGCCTTTATCAGTTACAGCTTTTTGGTACCCTACATCAGCAGAAATACCAAGACCTTTACCAGTTCCGGAATTCAATCCTAATGATCCATTAAAACCTGAAGCGTTGTTCTTGGTTTGAGATAAAGAAATTTTAGCTCCCATATCCATGCCATAACCAGTATATGTATTGTAATTAAGACCCAAGCTCAAATTCAAATTACCAAAACCGTTTCCTGACTCTTTTTTTACCCCTTTACCAAATAATTCAAACACCAAACCAAAATTAACACCGAAGGTTTGGTTTGGTTTCATACTAATTTCCTTTTTAACAATATCGGTTCCATTAAATTCATCTGGTAAGCCGCGCATTCCTCTATTCACAGTTCCTGGATTAATATTCCATCCTAATCCTACCCAAGTCGCCTCCTGATCATTGCTGATGCCTGCATTGTAAGCTAAGTTAACCGGATACCCATCTACATCCATTAAAGGAATATTGTAATTAAAATCTCCGGAAAAAAGATTTACCATATCACTAGTGCCTACCGGTGTAAAAGCTTGCACTTCTGGTTGAGAAGGTCCGCCCGTTAATGCTAATGCAACAGTTGGAGAAATTACTTCGAACAAAATATTCAAAGCAAAGAAAATCGCAATTATTCGTCTATACCTTTCTTTCATAATTATATTTCCAGTTTTGGTAAATTATGCACTGATTCAGTTTTAAAATTCAAGATCACGATTCCATTATTGAAAACTTTATCATGGAACCATAATTTAATATCTTCTTTAGAATTTGTTTTTGGGAAACCCAAAACAAAAGTGGCATAAGGTGCCAGGTTGTAGATCCGTTCGAAATGATACATACTACAAGGGAGCGTATCCTTGCCTTGTATCAATTTAAAATCTTCCTGCATTTTAAATGACATGTACTCCAGCCGGCCATAATACTGCTGATCTGAACTCAAATCGGTTTTTAATAATTCACTATTTGCTTTTGAATTTTCCATTCTAAAAGAACAATAGGTCATTTCTCCGTATTCTTTTACCTTTTCACTAAAATTCTTAGAATTCATCAATTCCTCTTTATTTAATTCCTTTATCGCTAAATAATCGAGGGGCTGGTAAAAGGCTGAAAAAGTAAAATCACCAATCTGCTTCGACTGCTTTAGTTCATTCTCTTGGTTCTCGCACCAATTGATATATTCAATGGGCTTTAGCTTCTCAGGAATCTCCTTTTTCGACGAGAAAAGTTTTTCGAAGAACCCTTTGTTCTCTTTTGTACCAGTCTGCTTCTCTGCCTTATTCTTATCACAACCGCTAAAAATTGCGAAAGTGCAAACGATTATATATGTGCTGATCCTATTCAATTTACTCCTTTGTATTTATTATTTATAAAAACTAAAATGTCTTCA
>CAZRNW010000537.1:0-2898 GCA_964601535.1 uncultured Flavobacteriaceae bacterium | reverse complement strand
CTAAAATGCTTACAATGGAGAAAATCGTGAATGCTTTTTTCATGATGATTTTATTAGTAAGTAAATATAATAAATTTTACTTACCTCACAAGGACCAATGAAATTACTGAATAATGCAGGCGCCTACCGTAACATAGCTTGTTTCATCAATAAGTATTGCGCCTCCATTAGTTCTGAGCTTCTTATAACTATCTACGGCTATCGGGCGGGCTGTTTTTAAAGTCACTTTACAAACATCGTTTAATTGTGCGGAAGAAATATTGGTTTGTTTCTCGAGTGTATTTACATCGAGTTTGTATTCAATTCCTTTTACAGCACAACGGATTTGTTTGTTGTTGTGCTGAATTAAATATTTCGAACCAACTTCCATTGCTTTTGTATCCATCCAGCATAAAATGACTTCTATATCCTGGGTAACTGTTGGTTCGTTCCCTTCTTTCACAATTACATCCCCGCGACTAATATCAATTTCATCTGTCAAATGCACAATTACGCTTTGAGGTGCAAATGCTTCTTCAGTTGGTTTTCCATCTTTCTCAATTAATTTAATTGTGCTTTTATGTCCTGCAGGAAGGATAGAAACTTTGTCTCCTTTTTTCAAAACACCGCTCGTTAATTTTCCGGCATAACCGCGGTAATCGTGTAAATCATCTGTTTGTGGACGAATCACATATTGTACCGGAAAACGGGCCTCAGTTAAATTAATATCATTTGTCAATTCAACATTTTCTAAAATAGTTAAAAGCGTCTCGCCTTTGTACCATTTCATGTTTGCTGAAGGATCAACAATGTTTTCTCCGCTTAATGCGCTGATAGGAATAAATGTTGGGTTCTTAATTCCTAATTGCTCTTGTATGCTTTTGTAATCGGAAACTATTTTGTTGTAAACGTTCTCGTCGTAATTCACAAGATCCATTTTATTAATAGCAACTACAACATGTGGTAATGCTAACAACGAAGCAATAATAGAATGACGTTTCGTTTGTTCAATAACACCTTTGCGCGCATCTACTAAAATCACAACCAAATCAGAATTACTGGCGCCCGTCACCATGTTGCGCGTATACTGAATATGTCCCGGAGCATCGGCAATAATGAATTTACGTTTTGGTGTAGAAAAATATTTGTAGGCGACATCAATGGTAATTCCTTGCTCGCGTTCAGCGCGAAGACCGTCAGTTAAAATTGCTAAATCAATTTCGCCTTTTTCTTTGTTCTTACTTTGCTTTTCTATCGCCGCTAATTGATCGGCAAGAATAGATTTGCTGTCATACAATAATCTTCCAATCAATGTACTTTTCCCATCGTCAACACTTCCTGCTGTTATAAATCTTAATATGTCCATTAAAAATATCCTCCCTTCTTTCTGTCTTCCATCGCGGCTTCTGAGACCTGATCATCAATTCTTGTTTCGCCTCTTTCGCTTAATCTTGAGATGGCGATTTCTTTTACAATATCATCTATTGTTGATGCATCACTTTCAACAGCAGCAGTGCAAGTCATATCACCAACTGTACGGTAGCGTACTTTCTTCTTTACAATTTTATCTGTCGGATCAATTTGAATAAAATCCGAAACTGCTATTAATTGATTCTGACTCGTCACTACACATTCGCGTTCGTGAGAAAAATAAATACTAGGCAAAGGAATATTTTCTTTCTTGATATAATTCCAAACATCTAATTCAGTCCAATTACTAATTGGAAAACATCTTACGTTTTCGCCTTTGTGAATTTTGCCATTGTAAATATTCCATAATTCAGGGCGTTGTAATTTTGGATCCCACGAACCAAACTCATCACGTACTGAAAAAATTCTTTCTTTTGCTCTTGCTTTTTCTTCATCACGACGAGCGCCGCCGATACAAGCATCAAAACCAAATTCTTCAATCGTATCTAATAAAGTATACGTCTGTAAAGCGTTTCTGCTTGCAAACTTTCCTTTTGGTTCTGCTAATTTCTTTTCTTTGATCGTGTCTTCAACATAACGGACAATTAATTTTTCGCCCATTTGTTTTACCATGCTGTCACGGTAATCTAAAGCTTCTTTAAAATTGTGTCCTGTATCAATATGAACTAATGGAAAAGGAAATTTACCCGGACGAAATGCTTTCTCCGCTAATCTCACTAATGTAATTGAATCTTTTCCGCCACTAAATAAAAGGGCGGGTTTTTCGAATTGTCCGGCCACTTCACGCATAATGTGAATGGCTTCTGATTCTAATTGTTCTAAATAATCTAAATAGTACTTGCTCATTTTGTTTCTTCCCCTTAAAGTCTCGACTACGCTCGACGTGACATTATGTATGTAATCCGCATTCCTTTTTTGTGTTGTCTTCCCACCACCAACGTCCTGCTCTAAAATCTTCTCCCGTTTTAATTGCTCTCGTACAAGGTTGACAACCTATGCTTACAAAACCTTTATCGTGTAAAGAATTGTAAGGAATATTGTGTTTATTGATGTATGCTTTTGTTTCTTCAAAGGTCCAATTTAATAAAGGATGAACTTTAATAATCTGGTTCGATTCGTCCCACTCCGCATTTTTCATATCGTGACGGCTAGACGATTGCTCTGCTCTTATTCCCGTAATCCAGATTGTTTTCCCTGCTAAAGCGCGTTTCAAAGGTTCAACTTTACGGACGTGACAACACTCTTTTCTGTTCTCAAGAGATTCATAAAAACTGTTTGGTCCTTTTGAAGAGACTAGTTTTTCTACTGCTTCTGTTTTTGGGTAATAGGTTTTTATTTCTTGTTTGTAGCGTTCGCGTGTGCTATTGAACACGGAATATGTTTCAGAAAACAAACGGCCGGTATCTAAAGTAAAAATTTCAATATTTAATTTCTTAGAAAAAATCATATGCGTAATGGCCTGGTCTTCGTAACTTAGACTGGTTGAAA
>CAZRNW010000536.1:0-2910 GCA_964601535.1 uncultured Flavobacteriaceae bacterium | reverse complement strand
CACCTTCAATTAGACCAGAAACTTCAAGCTCACTAGTTGCTACTTCTGCAAGCTGCATCTCATAGTCATCTAATCCGAAAATTTCCTTAATGTTTGGTTTTTTTCCAACTAATGAATGATTCGCCATATCATAAAGTATGGTCAATACCTTTCGTTTTACTTCATTAATAGCCTCTCTTTTAGTTTGAGCGGTTTCGGTTGAATAATTAATTCGTAAATAATCAGCTAATTTATCGAATACTTCTTCCTGTTGTAAATTCCTTTCGTTGCAAATTTTCGCTACTAAGGCATTAAAATCCGTTTGTGTCATGTTCTTAATTTTTATTTTTTAATTGATTTAAGGCGTCAATTACTCCTTGAATATTCTCAGCAGGAAATTCTGCACCTGGTCTAACATGATTATTAACATCGACAAGATTGATGCGATAGCACTTACTACCAGTCCAACCCTGTTTAATACACGAAATCCTTACTGATTCATCATTATACATTACGATTTCCATATATTCGTTACCTGAACTATCTTTTTTTATCATTTGTAATTTTTTATAGTGCAAAATTAGCCCATTGTGAACTGGGACACTTGTAAATTCACTCATTAAAACAACGGATTCACGAATTTCATTTCATTTCAGCCGTTTTATCCGACCTAAACCCTTTATTTATTTTTCGATTAAATGATGAAATGTTCCTATCAAGTTCTCACAAGCACCCTCCATTTTAACTGAATATTCAGAAATGTAAATTACATCTTGTTGGAATATACAGGAAAGTAGCCCTCATTTACCAATGATAAAGCTGAATTATCCAAGCGGATAGCCCAAAAATCCGCGATTTAATCAGTGTTAAGCGCCGATTCCAAAAAAAACTTAAAAAATAAAACCTTTATTTGTTTGTTTCCGTATAACAAGTAGTATTTAGAAGCAAATTGCACCCCAAAACGCAATTTTTTATTACCTCCTTATTTTAAATACATTCTTTCAAATTTACTGGCAACAAAAAAATCCTGAACGGGTTATCATTTTCCGCTTTCAATTGTTTTCTAAAACAATAGCGGAGCAAATTTTCAGAAAAATGAAACCGACCAGAGAAAGTGACAAACTTTCAATTGCAGAGTGCCGAAAAATTTTAAATGTTAATGGCGTTAAATATTCCGATGAAGAAATTATTAAAATTCGGGAATGGATTTATTATTATGCAGAATTGACCTTAGAATTATTAGACGGCAAAAGCCCTCAAGATATTAACCTTTTAGAAACTTTATTAACACAAAAAGTTAAATCTTTTGGGAATGGAAAACACAAAAGGTTAAATAAGTAAATTAGTTTGTATTAGTAAAAATGGCAACCAAAAAAGCAATATTATATATTCGGGTAAGTACCGACGAACAAAATGACGGTTACTCACCAGCCGACCAAAAAGAACGGCTTGTAAAGTATTGCGAACAAAATAATATTGATATAGTAAATATTTACCATGAAGATGAAAGCGGAAAAACATTTAACCGCCCTGAGTGGTTTAAAATAATTTCTTTCTTAAAAAAGAACAGGGGCGTTATTGATGTAATGTTATTTATTAAGTGGGATAGATTCTCCCGCAATATTGCGGAAGCATATATCGCTATAAAGCAGTTGCAAAATTTAGGCGTAGAACCCCAAGCAATTGAACAACCATTAAATTTTGAGATACCCGAACAAAAATTAATGTTAGCTATTTATTTAGCAGCCCCCGAAGTGGATAATGATAGAAGGGCTTTAAATATTTTTCACGGTTCACGCAGAGCAAAAAAAGAGGGGCGTTGGATTGGAAGTTGTTTGCGGGGCTATAAAAATGCAAGGGATGAACACAACAAACCAATTGTTGTTCCTGAAAACGGAAAAATTGAGGCTTTTGTAAAACAATCCTTTGAACTTTTTGCAACGGGCAATTATCAAATTGAAGAACTCAGAAAAATAATGTGGTTAAAGGGTTTTAAAATTTGCCGTAACTCATTTTGGATGATGTTACGCAATAAAGGCTATTTGGGAAAAATAATAATTAAGGCATACAAAGACGAACCCGAACAATGGGTTCAGGGTTTACACGAACCTTTAATTGATGAAAAGACTTTTTATGCTGTTCAGGATATTTTATCGGGTCGCAAAAGAAAAATGGTTCCAAAATATGTTACGCAAAGGGATGAATTTCCTTTAAGGGGATTTTTAAGATGTCCTCAATGCAACAAACATTTAACCGCTTCTGCTTCAAAAAGCCGGACAGGTGCAAAACATTACTATTACCATTGTCAAAGGGGGTGCGGTGAACGGCACAAAGCCGAAACCATAAACGGCAGTTTTGCGGATTTAATGGCTTCCTTTAAATTGAACCCTCAAACCGCTGAATTATACAAGACCGTTTTAAAAAAGCTTTTGCAGGGTAATAATGAATCCAATAAACAAGAGCTTACAAATGTTCTAAAAGACAAAGAAAAGCAGTCCCAACGGCTTAAAAACGCAAGAGAATTAATGTTAGACGGTGAAATCTCAACAACAGACTACAAACAAATGAAAGTTGATATTGAGGAAAACTTAACCCGCCTATCAATTGAGGAAAATAGCCTACGGCATACCGCAGTTGATTATACCCCTCAAATTAACTTTAGTGTTAATTTCCTATGTAATATTGATTCTTACTACAAATTAGCTAATGTAGAGGGAAAACAGCGTATCATTGGTTCGATATTCCCTGATAAGCTGGTTTTTTCAGAAAACAAGTATCGAACCACCGAAATAAATAATATTGTTTGGCTTTTACAGAGGGAAAACAACCAAAAAAAAGAGGGAAAGCAAATGTTTTCTAATTTACTTTCCCTCAGAGTGGTACCTCCAGGAATCGAACCAGGGACACAAGGATTTTCAGTCCTTTGCTCTA
>CAZRNW010000535.1:0-2916 GCA_964601535.1 uncultured Flavobacteriaceae bacterium | reverse complement strand
TCTTTGGTTTAGCAGGATCTTTCTTTAATTTCTCTCCCTTATCAATCAATGCCATAGCTTCTTTTATGTAAGCAATCATTATCTTATCTGAAGGAAGATTTTTAAGCGTTTTTAATTGTCCCAAATGTCCCATGCTATCGCGCTCTTTTCCTCTGTTTAAAATTTTGTGAGGATCTTTCATTTTCGATTCGAGCCAAAATCCAAAAACGGCATGTTGTTTAAAGGCAGCCATACTGCATAAAATAGTGTTCTTATACATAAAGCATGGAAAACTCCATTTAAAAGTTTCTTCCACATCCGGACAAGCTTTATGTACCAATTCAAGAATTTTAATTAAAATCGGTTGGGCAAAAGGCTGAGCTTTGCCAATATAAAGTTCTACACGTTTATCGGTTTTTGCCATGGTAAAATATTTGCATAAATATAAAAAGAAAATGAGGGAATGGAAACGGTTTAGGCGGGTTCATTCCTTTTAAATAGTATCTGTGTTAATGGCGGGCTTACGGGGACTCCCCCCCGGCCCCCTCTCTACGAGTAGAGAGGGGGAGTAGAGGCAGAACACGAAAATGAAATAATGCTACAATTTATAGCAAGGGTTTATTTATTACGGTAATAGTTTTGTGGGAAGTATGAATAAACATTTAATGATAAAGCGTTGCCGCAGATTAAGGCGTAATCAAACTGAAAGTGAAAAAATATTCTGGAACGAAGTAAGAAACCGTAAAATAAATAATTTGAAATTTTTACGGCAGCATCCCTTTGTTTATGGAGGTCATAAGAATGGAGTATATTATTTTATTGCTGATTTTTATTGTGCTGAGAAAAAAATAATAATAGAGTTGGATGGCGGAATTCATCAACAACAAAAAGAATATGATGAAAACCGTGATTTCGTTTTGAAAGAATTAGGTCTTAAGGTATTCCGGTTTAAGAATGATGAAATTAAGAAAGCGATTGATTTTGTACGGACTTTATAACTCTTTCTCTAGTAATTCTGCTACGAAATAGCATTCGAACTGATAACGAAGTTATCGTCCCTCTCTGTTTGCAGAGAGGGATGAGAGGGAGAGTCCCGGAAACCCGCAGCCAACTACTGCAACAATTTTAAAATCCCAATCGCAATCTGATCAACGGGATTGGCGGAATTCCCTAAAACAACTACGGCAGCATCTTTATTTTTTATTATTCCGCAAAAACTGCTGAAGCCTGCGGTGCGGCCATTATGCCAAATAAGTTCATTGCCTTTTTTAGTCGTTGCCAAATGCCAGGCCAGCGCAACATTATTTTTCCCGTCGCTAAAAGTAGATTGATGTGAAAGTTTAAAAGCAGGATTCGTTTCTTCCAGATTAGCTTTAGCATATTTCATCATATCTTCTGTTGTAGAACGTATACCGCCGGCGCCTGCTAAATCTCCTAAATCCCAATAAGGCACTAAAGCACCATTAGCATCATACCCTTTTGCGAAACGGGTAGTGTCAGTAACATTAATTTTTGTGTCATTCATCTCTAAAGGCTTGCAAATGTATTCGCTGATTAATTCTCCGTAAGTTTTACCATAAGTTTTTTCTTCAATAATTCCCAATAAAGCCATTCCTAAATTCGAGTATTCGCTTTTCACGCCGGGAAAAGTATCGGGTTTCATTAATTTCATATAAGCATAAACCATATCCTTATTGTAATTTTTGTAAGGATTCGATTCGTTGTAATTAGGCTGCATGCCCAAATTAAAAGGTATGCGATGAACCCTACCGGTATGATTGGCTAAATGTACAAGTTCAATGGGCTTATCTTTGTAGGCTAAATTATCAAAACCATCACCTAAAAACTTCTTAACCGGGTAATTCAATTCCAGTTTTTTATCATAAAGGGCCTGCGCAAATAAAATGCCGGTAAATGTTTTGCTGATAGAGCCAATTTCGTAAATGGTTTTATTACTAGGCAATAGCTTTGAGCCTTTTTTTACTTCACCATAATTATAATAACTTACTTTTTTATTCCTGTAAACCGCAATACTCACACCACAATTGCCGGGGTTAGTGAGATAACCTTTTACCACCGAATCAACCCGGGCTTGCCAAACGACTGCCATTGAATCAACAGGAACCGGGGTTTCAATTTTAGGAGGCACGGGAGCCGTACTTCCTTGCTTAAACCCGCTCATTTTACCTGTTTTTTGCGCCTGAAGCACAAGACTAAAGGAAAGTGTAATAAAACCGATAAAAAAACGTTGCATATTTAAACCTTTTTGATTTGTTCAGTCAAAGTAATGAATAATTCTTAAGAGGCTGAATTATTTTATTTAAATGGTAATTTTTATAAATAAATCAGGTATTTTTAGGGTTCATATGTTTAAACAGGTTTTCATTTTATCAGCCTTTTTATTTCTCTTTATCTCCGGTAATGCACAAGACAGGGAGCCATTACCGCGTTTCAGCATACGCGGCTCTTGTTCTATCCCAAAAATAGTTGGTTCAGAAGCATTCCGTATTAGTTTTCTCGGTGTTTATGATGCTAGTTTAACTTTCAATCTACGCCTTAGTAAGAATCTGACGCTTGGAATTGGTTATCAGAGTTGTCTTTTTAACCAGACTTCTACTTTCAGATATAAAGGTTTGGACACAAAATTACAGATGCATAACGGATTGGTGAGAATAGGGTACGATAAATACACGAGCCCGAAAAGTTTTGCGAGCCTTTCTGTTACTTCCGGTTATGGTGTGAATCAATATACAGCAGTGAAAGCGGTAAAGGATAGTTTAAACGGCAAGTATCCGACTTTTTTTAACGCCACTTTTTTACGCCCTGAAGCAAGTATTAATTTTTTGGTGGAAGATAATTTTGCCTTTGGTGTTTTGATTGCTTACAACATGATATTATCTTCTTACGACCCCAATTTAAATTGTTTCGCTACTTACG
>CAZRNW010000534.1:0-2916 GCA_964601535.1 uncultured Flavobacteriaceae bacterium | reverse complement strand
AAGAAAACGAAACTGTTGCGGCAAAATTTGGTTTTAGTAAAGTTTCCCAGTTAAAATTAGCTGTTGCAAAAAAAATTAATGAGTACGTTTTTGGCGGCGGGTTTTTATTTGCGATGTGCAGTGCTACCGATAGTTATGATATTGCTTTGGCGGCGGAAGGTGTTGATATCTGTGCTGAAATTCACGACCATGATCCCGCTGATGGGGGCATGAACAGTAAACTTGATTTTTCGAAGGGTTATGCTTTTGAAAAGTATAAATTAATGCTGAATCCGATGGAATATGAATTCTCAACCATCGATACTTACGGAACCCGTCAGCAACAATACGGTATGACCAAGGAAACGGATGTATTTACATTATTTGATTTCTCAGCCAAATGGGATCCTGTGCCAACCATGTTAAACCAAAATCACGAAACAACGGTTAAAGGTTTTTGGGGACAAACAGTTGCCTTCAATAAAAATTATGTCAAAAAAAATGTTTTAGTATTAGGCGAATCAAAAGCATTTAATGAAGCACGATATATTCACGGTGAACATGGTAAAGGAACCTGGACTTTTTATGGGGGACATGATCCTGAAGATTATTTGCACAGAGTAGAGGATCCTCCAACAGATTTAAGCCTGCATCCGAATTCGCCCGGTTACCGTTTAATTCTGAATAATATTTTATTTCCGGCAGCTAAAAAGAAAAAGCAGAAGACTTAATTATTTCTTGTCGGTTTTACAATACACATCCGATTTTTCTAAAGGATATTTTTTACCAAGGTCGATATTGTTGAAACTCTCTTTATTCCCCCAGTTAAATAGTTTTTCGAAAAAGGGAAGGAGCTTGTTATCTTTAATTTGTTCAAGAAAATAAACTTCGTGTTCTTTCTCCTTAATTCCCATGTTGTATAAAATCTGATCATGTTTTGTAATACCTAATTCATTAAACCATTGTTTCATTCTGAAATATTCGCACACGTTGCCGCTTTCTAATCTTCCTGCAAAATAAAAAGGCATGAACCAGCCAATAACATAACAACTGTACCATATAATTTTTCCAACCACATAAAAACGGAATTCGTACCATTTTGAAATTGGAATATTGTACTCTTTCATGATTTCCAGAACTTCTTTACGGTGAAACCATTCATCATCTTCAATTTGTTTGATGGCTTTTTTCTCTTCCTGTTTTTTTACCGAACGGGCATGACCAATATAAGCAAAAGCAGCGGCTCTTTCGGCGGAGTAGGCCTGTTGCAATAAATCTATTAATTGAGGATGGTTTAATTTCATGCTTTTTTCTTTAAGCGGTCAATGGTGTTTTCAACATATTTTTCAGTCGGCATATGCGCTTTCTGTATTCGCTTTGCGTAGTGAATGCTGTCTAATATTTCTTTTCTGCTTGTCTCCACTTCATGTTTTTGCTGTGAGATAATAATATTCGCTTTTTGTTTTTGGCGGTAGCTTCTGAAGATAAATAAGGCAAGTATAATTACTAAAGCAAACCCAATCACAAAATAATTTCTTTCTTTTTCTTTTTGTTTTAATTCTTCTTTTGCTAGAAAATCTTTTTTCTCCTGTTCGTTTTTTAATTCGCGGGCCTGTGTTTCGTATTGATATTGTAATTGTTTTTTTAAAGCAGCCTTCTGGGTTTCTTCATTATTTATGCTGTCGCGCATTTTAATTTCCAATTCATACATTTCAAAAGCTTCTTTGTATTTGTTTTGTTTCTGAAATATTGTTTTGAGTGTACTGGCGGAATATTTTATTAATTGAGGAAAGCCCGTTTCTTTTGCAATTTCCATTCCCTTATTCGCAAAATCTAGGGCTGCTTTAACCTTTCCTGTTTTTAGCATTTGATTCGCTATATTTTCCAACGACATTGCCATTCCTCTTTTGTCGCCCGCTTTTTCCCTTACCAACAAACTTCTTTGAAAGTATTCAAGGGCGAGTTTGTCATTCCCCTGCATTTTATAGATTAATCCAATATTGTTTAAAGAATTGCCTGTCCCAATTTTATCATTCTCCTTTTCGCCAATTTTCAAAGCTTCTTCAAAATATTGTAAGGCTTTAGAGGTTAAACCCTGGTCTTTATAAATTACTCCGATATTGTTTAGAGAATAAGCAACCCCAATCTGATCTTTCAGTTCTTTCCTTAACTTCATGCTTTTGTGATAGTATTCTAATGCCTTAGCTGTATCACCCTGACTATTGTAAACGTAACCAATATTGTTAAATGAGAGCGCAATACCGGGTTTGTCGCCAATCTCTTCGCGTAGTTTCAGGCTTCTGTGATGAAACTCTAAGGCTTTCGGAATATCACCGAGGTCATTATTAATAAAGCCAAGATTATTTAATGCAGCAGATGCCATCACTTTATGACCAATTGAAATGGCATCATTGTAAAGACTATCCCAGTAACCTATTCTGAAATTCAGAGTCGACTCACCAATACTGTAGCGTAATTGTAGACTGACAGAGTCTAATTTCGCGGATGCAACAATGCGTTTAAGCGAATCAACTCTTCTGTTCTGCCCAAGCAAAAAGAATGGTAAAACAAATAATATGAAGATTATTTTTTTCATCCTTTTTTTTGGAGGCGATAAAGATTTTTGTGAATGTAATTATGTGATGGAAAATGTGCTTTTTGTATGCGTTTAGCATAGTGGATGCTGTCTATTATTTCCTTACGGCTTTCTTCAACTTCATGTTTTTGTTGTATGATAATTAAATTAGCATTTTGCTTTTGCCGGTAGCTTCTGAAAATAAATAAAGCGAGTACAATTACCAAACCAAAACCAATAACAAAGTAGTTTCTTTCTTTTTCTCTTTGTTTTAATTCAGCTTTTGCAGAAATGACTTTTTTCTCATGTTCTTTTTGTAATTCTATGGCTTGAGTTTCGTATTGATATTGAATTATCTTTTT
>CAZRNW010000533.1:0-2921 GCA_964601535.1 uncultured Flavobacteriaceae bacterium | reverse complement strand
CCGATTCTTTGGTTGATGTTAAATTATTTTTAGTCGCGTTAGGGTCGGAGCTGTAAGTTTTATATTTTTCTTTTTTACTGTCGCTGTTTAATAAATAAGCCACATTGCATCCGATTCCGAAACTATTTTTATCTTTTAGATTATAAGTGAATTTAATTGGCGCTACTAAATAGTGGAGTGTTTGGTATTTGATACGCGTTACGTCTTGTTCCATACCTAAATCATATTTAACAGTGCTGATAGTATGTGTTGTATTGCTTAAGTTAGCAACGGTGCTGTATTGAACACCAATTTGTGCGGCAATTGTCCCTGTAAAATAATGCTGGAAGTTCAGACCGCCCAATAAATTAAATCCGTTAGCATCGTTATTTTTTCCGCCGCCCCAGCCTAATAAATAAGTACCGCCAGCTTCAGCAAACAGGATATTTTTTGCATTATGTTTTTCTTTTACATTGGTTGCATAAGAAATGCCGTCGCCCCCAATCATTGCAGCAAGCGAATCTGCTTTTCCTTTTCTTACAGGGGGAATAGAATCAACTGCTTTGCTTGGTGTGGGTTTTTCATTAACAGCAACCACCGGATTTGAAGAATCAACAAGTTCTGGATTATTTTTTGTCGGCGTAGCTTGAGGTGTAGAATTGTTTTCAGTATCGCCTAATTTATCGCTGTTACCGCCAACATTTGAACTTGCAACCGGTGTAGTGCCTTTTATTTCGTTGTTCGGACTATTGCCTAAAACGGGCGGTGTTGCTTTTTGTGTATTTGATTTAGTTTGTGCAGGTTTTTTAGCTTCTGTGTTTTTTGTATTATTTGCTTTTGTTTCGTTAGCTGTATTTTCAGAATTTGTATTTGTTTTTTCTTCTGACTTAGCCGATTTGTTTTCTGAAACTGTAGAATTATTTACGCTTTCAGATTTATTAGATGAAGATGTTCCCGAAGAAGTTTTGGTATTTAATTTTGTTTTTGAAGAATTATCAGAAACTGAATTAATATCCGGGTTAACTGCATTTTTTGATTCAGTAGCTGGATTTTCATAAGTATTTTCTGTTGCCGACTGAGAATTATTTTCAGTTCCAGTGTTTTCAGGTTTCATATCTGTAACCTGCGGATTTTCGTTTTTCACTGTGGTTTCATTCACCGCCAGATTATTTTTCTCAAGCGGCTTTGTACTGCCGCTGAATCCGAAATAGTAAACAAGTCCGGTAGTGCATAAAAGGGCTACTGCGGATAATAAGAAGATGCCGCCGCGGTTTTTACCCTGACGTGAGGCGTCAATCATTTTTCTGGCCTTCTCCCAATTTTGTTCATCAAACGGGAATTCCTGATTGCCGTACTTGTTCTTTACATTCTGTTCAAATTTGTCAAAATCAACCATGGTGTTGTAGTTTAGCGGGTGTAACTAAGTGTTCTAACATTTCTTTTAATTTCTGCCGGGCTGAATTTAAGTGCCATTTTGAAGTGCCCTCTTCAATATCTAAAATTTCTCCAATCTCTTTATGCGAGTAACCATCAATCACAAACATGTTAAACACCTGTTGTGCCATTGGCGGTAATTTCGCAATAAGCTTATGGATTTGATCAGCGCTCATTTTTTCGATGGCGCCGTTTTGTTCAGAGTAAGAACCGTTTTCGTAATACTCCTCCACAAAATCTATTACTTCACTTTGTTTTTTATGTTTACGGTATTCATCAATTAATGTGTTAACCATTATCTTTCTTATCCATGCCTTAAATGGTACTTCCTCATTATACTTTTCCAGATTCGTTAAAATCTTTAAAAAGCCCATGTTGAGCTGCTCCTTAGCCTGGTCCTGATTTTTTGTGTAACGAATGC
Source organism: uncultured Flavobacteriaceae bacterium (assembly GCA_964601535.1). Taxonomy (GTDB): domain Bacteria; phylum Bacteroidota; class Bacteroidia; order B-17B0; family Aurantibacillaceae; genus JAHEYG01. Next base: position 1,087 of record CAZRNW010000533.1, on the reverse strand, counting down.
AAATACTCATTAAATAACTAAAGGTCACCTTATACAATTCATACTCAGCCTTCCGGTTACGGTTAATGCAATCTTTTATTAATTTAGGCTGAACGTTCATTGGAATGGTTTGTTCTATTAATAAGTACGTTTGGATATCCCCAAAGGTTGGGTATTTTACTAATCTAAAGCTAAGTTATCAATTAATCTGATTTTTCCAACGAAAACTGCGATTAAACTGATTGATTTGAGGGTATTATTTAGGGAAGATAACGGCTCAAGGGTCTCCGCGTTACAAATCTCATAATAATCCAGTTTATAAAGGCGACTGGAACTTAGTTTTTGACTTACAAATTGTTTTATTTCAGCAATGGATTTCCCTTCTTTTTTCAGTTTTTGGGCTTCCTGCATTAGAGCCGGAATTAATGACGCTGCCATACGTTCTTCCTTTGTCAAAAGCATATTTCTAGAGCTCATTGCCAAACCGTCGGGTTCGCGTAAAATGGGACAACCAATTACTTCAATCTTTAATTTTAATTGTTTAGTTAACTCTTTGATTATCAATAATTGCTGATAATCTTTATTTCCAAAAAAAGCTTTATTGGGCTTAACAATATCAAACAAAATACTTACTACCTGGGCAACGCCGTTAAAATGGCCCGGTCGATGAGCCCCATCGAGAATTTTATCCAAATTCCCTAAATTAAATACTCTTTTATCTTCCTTGGGGTAAATTTCCTTTACCTCAGGCAAAAAAAGAATGTCACAACCTGCTTTTTCGAGCATATGGGCATCTTTTTCCGGCATTCTGGGGTAACGCTCCAAATCGGCCTTATCGTTAAACTGAGTGGGATTTACAAAAATGCTGCAAACTGTAATATCGGAGTTATCAATTGATTTTTTAATGAGAGAAAGATGGCCATCGTGTAATGCACCCATAGTAGGCACAAAGCCAATCACCTTGCCTTTTTGGCGGTAATCATCAAGTATTTCGCTTAAATGGGTTTTATTAGTAATTATTACCATAAAAATCGCGCTAAAGCTACAATTTACTTTCAATTTACTTTGAAATATGCGTTTTTTTTTATTAATTTTGTATATAATTAAA
>CAZRNW010000532.1:0-2935 GCA_964601535.1 uncultured Flavobacteriaceae bacterium | reverse complement strand
GTTTTTACACCAAAGACATTCGCATCCGTCTATTGGCATAGCGATCAAAGTCCGACCCCAACACCAAGCCTTGTTAGTAGGATATTAATTTTATCGTTTTCTTTTACAAAATCTTTAACAAAAATGTAAGCATATTCTATATTATCTCTATCCTTACCGCCACCAACACGATTAAATTCTTCTAAAGCTTCGTCTAAAGGAACATTTTCTAATTGAGGAGAGCATATCCCAATCTTTACGTTGAAAATTGGAAGGTCGGCGTATTCATCCAAAAAATTAATTGTTTCCGATAATAGATTACTCATCTAGCCATTCTCCAAAGTCTCCGGTCTTAACCCCTTTTGCCGCATTGTGTCCATCCTCAAATCCAATATTATACGCTTCGTTTAACAATTTATATATTTCATCATAATCAACATTAACAATACGGTCTGCCCCATCTTTACCCAATTCATATAACAAATTTGAGATATCTCTTTCACGCCTAATTTTTTTCAATAGATCGTTCATTTTTTAAATAATATAACAGCAGCAACGATTTGTCCAGATAAAAGAACCGCCATCGCAAATGCCGGGGCAAATCCCAAAGTTACCCCAGCGAGCATAAGCGAAACACCTAAAACTACAGAAATTGTTACTAATCGTTGTTGCATAATCCACAAGCAATTTCTGCGTGCATAATCAGGGTGTTAATAGTAGCTTTGCCGCCCTCGCCGTCATAACTTGCCATGTAATTTAATTTAGGAAAGTGTTTTTTCATGAGCTGTTTTCCTATTTTATCAGCAAGACGCTCGGCTTTCAATGCCTGAGATGCCCAAATCTTGAATTTTTTAGGGGTTATTTTATTAGTGTCTAAACCTCGGTTGTATTCTCTGTATTTTCCGTTCCTATATGATAGGATATGTCCCATTTCATGAAAAACTACGGATAAAAAATAATTAATCGCCATCGGGTGTTGCGAAATTTTAAAAAAATTTAGTTCAGGAGTAACCGTGTGTACAACAATTAGATTTTTTTGTACTAAAGCGTAGCCGTCGTAAGATACAGTCTTTGGATTCCACACAAAGCGGTGCTTAATTCTTGATTTTTTCAATATTTTTTTGACTTCTTGGAGTTCTTTACTCTTTTTTGTGATTACCACGGTATAGACACTCTTAAAAGTAGGAAATCTCTACCAACATTAGGCCGAAATAGACCAGCGCTCGATAAATGCTTATATGATATCCCTATGGAATTACGATCGGAGTCTTCAACTCCTGCGGAAAGTTCATTATTTACCTGCAGGTTCCCTCCCAGGTAGACATCTCGTCTCGAAATCAACGCCAAACCAATGAGCCATTGAACGTAAATTGGGTTATGCACCTTTATTCCAGTAGACATCGAGAATAAGCCAGCCCCCTTTCTGCCGTTCCCGGCTGTATCTGTCCAAATGCCTCCCTCGTATTGAGTAATGAATGGCCCAAACCAAGGGTGTTGCTCGCCAAGAGAGAGATATTTTACTTCCGTTGGGGAACGTTCAGCCGAAGCAAACACCCCGAGGCCATATTTGAACACAGTATCGGCTTTTGCTGGACAGAACAACAATGTTAATATTAAAAATAAATATTTCATTTTATATTTTCTAATTGTTCATTTATATCTTTTAGCATTTCGGAGATTAATTTTTTAAATTGTTTAGTTGTGTGACTATCTAAACCACACCACGCTCTCGTTTTTATTTTTTTCTTACTAGATTTAATTGTGAGAGTTAATTCTATTGTAATCCATTCGTCCGGAATAATTGGATCTCTATATTCCGGTTTATCTGTTAATACATATGTAAGCTGTTTAACTTTACGGGTCAACGCGTCTAATATGTCGCACGCTTCGCCGAATGTCATGAATTCAGAAGGTCGTAAACGTCGCCGTTTTCATCGCGCTTCGCATTTTCGTAGTCAGCAACAACACGACGATATAGCTCCATATTTGCACCAGTCAGTGCCCCCATAACATCATTTAATTTTTGATAGTTATAATCTTCGCCAAGATAAGCAATTACTAGGTTAGTAATAAGGTAATTCAATTCCCCAGCATTTCTAATATCAGAAACGTGCATGCGATTAACCAAACTATTAAGCTCTTGTCTACGGTCTTCATTAATATATGGCATAAAACTAGCTCCAAGTTCTGTGTATTTCAGAAATCCATTCACGTCCATCGTATTCTTCAATTTGCCATTTCACATCGGCAGGAATTTTTACAATTTTTAATGAAGAATGCGAACCGTTTGCTTTTCTTTTTAATTTCTTAACGACTTCGACTAAATCCTTATCGTTTCGTGGAATATCTCCCAAGTAAAAGTTTTTTGAATACTTCGATCTCGGCCCGCTTCCGTCTGGCCAAAATTCTCCGATATCGGGCTCTCTTAGAGCATGCTCATTTCCCATTTTTCTTAGTTCTAGAAAAGCTTCTCGGCTTAAAGAAAACCCACCATATTGATTATTAATAACAACTTCAATGTTATTCGATTTCATATTTTTTCTTGGCATCTTCAAACTCCGATTGAAGCACATTAATTTCCTTAACAATCTCCCAACCATTTGTTATTTTAACTTTATTAACAGGTTTTAGTGTATTAGTTTTTAATGTAATGTTATTTTCGTATGTCTTTTTACGTTTTTTAATAACTAGTTTAACCGGGCTTTCTTTCGGTTTAGATGATTTACCACTAAAATCTGATTTAAACATAAGTATAATATAACAAATTAATTATTTTATTGCAAGAGAAAAATAATTGCTGTATTATAAATAAATGATTTACATTAAATGTAATCAGCCAACATATTTTGACATTGACGACACGCTATTAATTTTTAATAATGTAAATTCTAAAACAAAAAATGCCATTCCAGTTAGAAATGGCAACCTCGTTGTGTGGGCAAAACCACACAAAAAA
>CAZRNW010000531.1:291-2944 GCA_964601535.1 uncultured Flavobacteriaceae bacterium | reverse complement strand
AAGTAATGATTTATACAGGTAAATTTGGCGGGATATATTTTTCGAGTGATGAACTCATCCGTTTTTTTTCAGAATTAAATAAGTCAGACGCCAATTTATTTTTTTACATTATTACCCCAAATACTGAAGAGGCGAAAGAAAGCATCCGTAAATACAATTTACCCATAGGTAGTTATCATGTGTCTTACACTGTCAGTTACGATGAATTAAATCAACATTTATCAGCAGCCGATATTGGTTTTGTCGGACTTCCTTCCATTCCTTCACAAAAATACCGCACGCCTGTAAAAACAGCCATGTATCTGTCTTGCGAATTGCCCTACCTTGTTACCAAAAATACAGGTGAAGATGATTTGATAGCCACTTCTAAAGGTGTAGGTATAGTAATAGAAAATCTTAATGAACCTTCCGCTGATGTGATAAAAAAAATTAATGATTTGTTGACGGAAGACTTGTCAAAACTTCATCTTCGTTGCAGAAATGAAGCTGTAAATACAAGAAGCATTGCATCAGCTAATTCAGTATTGCGTGATATTTTTTCTCAACTTTAAATTACCAAAAAAATTCTTTTCACTTAAAAGAAACAAGATAAGAGGTGGCGTCTGGATTCTGAGTGAGTAATAAATCTATCCGGATTATTACTTAGATTGTTCTATGTCTTGTTTTGGTCCGTTTTTGGCTCGGTTTAAAATCGCTTTCAATCGTTCAATATCCGACTTTTTAATTTTCGCCAATGAGAATAAACTAACTTTGAATTTTAATTTAAGAAAAACACAGAACACAATAAACATTAATAAGTAAGAAGCCGAGCTGGCTATTGCTGCACCTTCTATCCCATATATAGGAATAAGCAATGGGCCCATAACAGCAACACAGGTAAATGCAAGAATATAAACTAATGTATTTACCCAATTCTTATTCCTTGCGCCAAGAAAATGTCCGAATACTTGTGATTGAGAACAAAAGAAAGTACCAGCTGCAAGAATTTGAACAGCCGTTACTGAAGGAATAAAGATCTCACCGTAAAATAATGGAATTAGAAAGCTGGAAAAAAGCAACAGTCCTGCAGTTGCAAACAACATAACCACACCATTAACTTTCAGCACAAAACTAAAATCGGTTAAAGCATCCTTCCAATCCTCCTTGGCGGCGAAATAGGGAAACAATACTGTATTAATAGCAGCTGTAACCAATAGCATCATTTGCACAAAATTCAGAGCTAAAGAAAAATAACCGAGGTTTTCTGTTCCTTCATAATAATTAACCTGCCAAATGGTTAAACGGTAATTAAAAAAATTGACAAGAATTGAAACATATGACGGAATCAAAAAAGCTGCCAGATTACCGATGTCGTCTGATGTGAATTTCGAAAACAACTTTGTTTTTAATTTTTTTCTAAAAAATAAAAAGGCAACGAACAAATTAATAAAAATAATTAATAAGCTAAGGCTAAGCACTTCGCGTAAACCGGCTTCAATTAAATTATACCGTGACGCGTAATATAAGGAAGCAAAAATTACAAAATTAAGTATGCTATTGATTAAGGTGAGGTGGTTAAGTTCTTTAAAATGAAAACTTCCTTGTATAAATCCAATAACTATTGCGTTGAAATTAGCCATGAAAAAGGAAATGAAAAAATAGGTTTTAAAAAAAAGGCCATCGAAATTAGGCGCTAAAAGCGCATCTTGGGCATCAGGCCATAAAAAAAGACCAACAAAAACTATTGCAGAACCCACTAATAACAACAAAAGACCAATTGTTGATAAACGCGTGGGTTCAATTTTTTTATTGGCTACAAAAAACTGAATAGCGCCGGGTAAGTTTAATCCTAAAAACATTACCAGTAATTGAATATTAGCCGTCATAAGGGTAAAAACCCCTTTCCCTTCAGGACCTAACTGACGTGTTACTAAAATTCCGGCTATAAGCGTAAGGATATAATTAGGAATCTGAACAATAAATGTGTGAGTGATGTTTCGGGTTATTGTTCTTTTTTCGGTCATTTATTCAGTGAAGCTGATTGCTTCTCTTAATACAAATATAACCTAGTTTTTCTATAAGAACAATTGATTCTGCAAGGTGTTAGATTCTTAATTTAAATTAGTAGCGATGAGAAGCGTGATCTTAATTTACAATTTCAACTTTTTGCTTCGACATTCTGTAAAATTTGCGTTTTAGTTTCAATATAAATCTGGTGAAAGCATTGGATTTCATTAGTTTTCTGATACTTGTATTAGGTACATAACCCATGGTAGTTCCGAAATCTGTCGTGTTGATTGGCATTGGATGAATACAAACTAATCTATCAATACATTTAGCTTCGTAAAAATCTCTCCAGCTATCCGGCGCCATTCTTATTGGTGTGTTATACTTCAGCATTTTTTCTGCTGCCTTTCTTGTAACAACAATTGCTGAACCGCCATGCAAACACTCGGGATTTAAAGGAATATAAAACTGCGCTGAACTTTTGGCGTCTTTATTTACAGGCTTCAGCTTTAGTGTTGTGTAGGTGAGATAAAACAACAAAATAACATCCCCTTGTATGGCATTCTTTTCTATCTCCTCTAAAACTTCCTTTAAATTATCAGGGAGAACGGTGTCATCCTCTAATAAAAAAGCCATGTCATAATTATTATCCAGAATAAACTGATAG
>CAZRNW010000531.1:0-281 GCA_964601535.1 uncultured Flavobacteriaceae bacterium | reverse complement strand
GTATTCAGGTTGGTTAGCGTACAGCCAATAACACCTTTAGTAAACCATTCCACCTCTCGGTTATAACGGTTTATAATTTCCATATTACATTTTTTATTTAACTCCTCATCGGTTAAATCCTTTCCAATTACACAGTCAACAAACGTGAAGTCAAGATTTTTTCCTTTAAACTCATTTAGGATATGAGTTCTTCTATTGGTGGAGGTTTTTAAATTAGTAACGAAAATTTTCATACAGAATGCAAAACAATTATCTGGATTTCAAAAAAACCTCACCGGGTT
>CAZRNW010000530.1:0-2954 GCA_964601535.1 uncultured Flavobacteriaceae bacterium | reverse complement strand
AGCACCTTGAAATAAATGAAAAGAATAATCAATGGAAAAAAAATTCATTATGATCGTTTTACCTATAGGCATAATTCCACCTCCGAATGCTTTGCCCAAACAAAGAATATCGGGTTCAACATTCCAATGTTCAACACAAAACATTTTTCCTGTTCGTCCCATACCAGTTTGAACTTCATCAGCAATGAGTAAAGCACCATATTTGTCACATAAACGTCGAACACCTGGAAAATAATCATCATTTGGAACAATGATTCCACCTTCGCCAAGAATTGGTTCAAGTAAAACAGCAGCTAAACGTAAATAGTATTTTTATTTTATTATATTTAATGCCTGATAGCTGAACTGTCAGGCATTTTTATTTTAAATCACATCTATGAAAAAAATTATTTCACTTTTTATTCTTGTTGCTGCATTAAAACTAAACGCACAGGAATTTTCTATTAAAAAAGGTTCTGAATTTGCGCCTGAAGAAAACGCGAGTTTCGAATATTACATTGGTAACGATGAATCTGGTGTTTACCTGCGCCGCACCAGAACTAAAGGCAAAGGAACAAGTTATTTTTACCAAAAACTGGATAACAAAACCATGAAAGTTTCTTTCACCAAAGATTTTGAATGCGAAAAAACTGAAAAACCCCACAGCTGCCTTTTGAAAAACGGACACATTTTATTTTTCACTCTGAATTACGAAGCCTCAGATAAAATCCTCTTATTGCGCGAATATGTTGCTGCCACCGGGCAAATGATTGGCGGGTTGAAAAAAATCACATCGCTTCAAACGGACGCATGGGGTGATAACGGCAGGAATTTTTACATATCCTTTTCACCCGATGAGAAAAAAATGATGGTGGTATCGGAATTCCAATGGCCTAAAAAATTACAGGAAGTACAGGCAGATATTTATGAATTTCCGAGCTACAAAAAAATAGCATCCAAAAAAATGATTAATGCCTATGAACAATCAACCATTGCCAGTTATAATTACAGGCTTGATAACGACGGACGCATTTTTTATCTATTTAATTATTTAATTGATATTGAAGAAGAAATTGTAGGAAAAGCGCTTGCAACCATTCAGCCGAATGATGAAAAGACAACCGTAATGCCACTACCATTTACAAAAATGGAAGTGCATAATGGAACTTTCACCTTCGTGAACGATAAACTTGTATTTGCAGGATTGTATAAAGATATCGTTACCAAAAAAGAACGCAAAGAAGGCAAAGTAAAAAACATTGGCGTATATTCTTTCTTTATCGATCCTAAAACATCTCAGGCAATTGCAAAAAATTACGATTATTTCACTGCTCCTGTAACAGAAAAATTAACCTACAAAGATGGCTTGGTGAAAGAATCACCGGCAGATAAATTATACTCTTTCGAAGAGATACTCACTTTTAACGGAAATATTTATTTGATAGAAAGTCATTCGTATGTTATTTCGAGCGACAAACGTTATGATGCTTATGAGAGAGAATTAATGGTTACAAAATTTAATAAATACGGAAAAATGGAATGGATGAAAGTGATTCCTAAATTCACTGATAACAGTCTAAACTCTTTTAACTATGTTATCAATAACAATAAAGTTTATTTATTTTATTGCGAGCATCCCAAAAATCTTGAAGAGTTCACCATAAACGATTACAAACCGAGAGACTACCGACCTATAAAAAATTACAATGGTTCTGTTTTAGTTTGCACTACTTTTGATGAAAGCGGAAATTTAAACCGAAGCACAATTTTTCAAAATGAAGGCTGGTGCTACGACCCTATTTCAACAAATATCACTCTCGAAAAAAATAATGCTTTACTCTTCAGAATGATTAATCACGAGAAAGAGCGTTATGATGTGGTGACCATTAAATAACTTGTTTAATTATTTTATTATATTTAATGTCGGATATTCGCTATCCGGCATTTTTTTTAAATCTTACACTATGAAAAAATTAGTCTTACTTTCTTTAACGTTTCTGTACGCATCAACTTTTGCTCAAAAATTTACAATCAAAAAAGGACCTGAAACAGCTGAGAACGCAGGAAAGTTCACCGTCTCTAATTATATAGGAAGCGATGAATCATTCGTTTATATATCTATAAAAAGTGCTATCTCATCCAGCGCTAATGGCAATAAAATCCTGAAGCTTGATAAAAAAACATTAGCCCTAGCTGATACAAAAAATCTTGGTACAACAAATGATGTGTTTTTAATATCCAATAAACTATTTCTATTTCAAACCCCTATTGAAAATAAAGAAAAATCACTTGTTCTGAAAATTTACAGTACACCAAACATTGAATTGGAAAAAGAAGCAGTTATTATAAGTAAATTCCCTTTAGTGACTCCTGATTATAAACAAACCATCTCCTTTGATTTCGTTTTCTCTGAAAACAATTCTAAAATGGCGGTTATATCGAAAATCACCCAGTTTAAAAAACCTAATATTCTTTCCTTTAATCTAGATATCTATGATTTAACAACGCTTAAAAAGCTGGAAACAAAATCTATACCCAACCAATTTGAAAACCTGAATATCAGAACTTCCTCATTTATAATTCAACCCTAGTTAATAAAATACAAATTCAAAAGAATGATAAACTTTTTGATAATGCAGAAATAAAATTATTTGGGGAAAAATTATTATTCACAGGGATGTTTATGGATACTATTAATAAATATGAAAAAAATGCTAAAGGTGGTGTATTTATGTATTTGATTGATTCAAAAACAAATCAAGTGAAGAGCTCTTCCTTTAAATATTTTTCTGATAAAGTAAGCGCAAAACTAAGCTACAAGCAATTAAATGAATCACCCAATCCTATTTGTAAAAGTTATTCTCTGGATCACGTTTTATCTTTGAATAATTCATATTATTTAATTGAAAGTCATTCATACCGTACCATGGTCTATGATGGTTTTGGCGGATCCCCTTCTTCAATGACTCCTAGAG
>CAZRNW010000529.1:0-2957 GCA_964601535.1 uncultured Flavobacteriaceae bacterium | reverse complement strand
GAAGTAAGATTAGTGTAATAAACAATTTTTTCGAGTGCTGATGAATAATGCGAGTGCATAAGTACTTTTTCTTTTTTGATATCCGGATTTTCGTTGTCGTAATTGCTTTTTGCGCAAAGGGTAGGCGTCTTTATTCCTAAAGTGTTTAAAGATGTTTCCAGAAATTCTGCACATAGCAAAGCGGGGTCGGGCAGAGCTGCGCGCACTTCCAATTCTTTTTTGTTCGGAGGAATGGTTCCTTTTACTCTTTTTTTATTTCCGAAAGGATCGCCTGTAACATAAGCATCATCTTCTTTACCTGCGGCTTTTACATCATCATCGTGTTCTAAAGTGATGCTTTTGTATTTTGGTTTCACATCAAGAATAGTGGCTTTAGTTCCGGTTTCTTTACTTTGAAAAACAATACTGTATAAATTATCACTGAACGATAATCCGCAAGGTGCTACCCCAAAATAATTACTGATATCACCCCAAATCCAGTTCGCAGGAATGTGTTGTTCATAACACGAAGCATCTGCAATAATTTTCCCTTTTAATTCCTTTAAACCTTTTTGCGAAAGAATCTCCGCCCATTTATAAGTAACATCAGTAGTGTCTTTTTTGTTTTTAAATAATTCCGAATTTAAAGTCGGATCGCCGGAACCGCGGATGATGATATCACCATTTAGTACTCCGGTTGCTGTATCAAAATTTCCGGTAAAATAAATCCGGGTCTCGTAACGGTAAAATTTCCCAAGCGTTCCTAATGCTGCACCGGTGGTTACAACTTTAAGTGTACTGGCCGGAATAACCGAAACATGTGAGTTGTGTTCTTTGATGATATCTCCTGTAACCGCATCCAATACACAAAAAGCAAAAGTACTGTTATATAAAACTTTGTCGGCCTTCCAGGTCTCAACAACTTGTTCAATCGTCACGGTTTGTGAAAACGACAAAAAAGGAAGGAATAAAAAAATGAAATAACGGATACAAGACAAATAGAACCAAGAGGCAAGACGATTTACGGATGTGTCCTTGTTCTTACTGTCTTGCATCTTGACTCCAATCATGAATGATTATATAATTATGAATAAAGATTAGAAAATATAGGTATTGACCTTGAAAAAATTAAGGAAGATGTTAAGGAATGAATGTTGATTACGCTTACTGAAGCTTACCGTTCTTGTATTTCTCTTTCTTAATCGCCTGGCCTTTTTCGTTATAATAGGTCCATTCGCCTTCTTTTTGGTAGTCCTTGGTTTCAGGTTTATACATCTGGTAACCTTCCTGCTTTAATTTTCCGTTTTCGTAATATTCTTTATCTGAATACTTCTTTGCCTTTTTATCTACTAAAGAAAATTCTGTAGCTGCAGTTCCGTTTTCAAAATAACGACTGCTTCTGTAAATGTATTGGGCATCTTTATCTTTTTCTAAAACTGTTGCTTTATTTCCATTAGGGAAAAAAGAATATTCATTTTGTGCATTCCCGCTGAAATATAAAATTTGCGTTCTAACAGTTCCGCTCGGGTAATAAATATCAACCGAACAACGGGCAGGGTCGGCGATAACAATGCTTCTTTCAATTTGTCCGCTCTCAAAATAATTCTTAAACACTTTTATCTGACCATCCACATAAAAACCTTTGTGTAATAAATTCCCGTTCATGTAATAATCTTCCTGCCATCCCTGTAAATTGTAACCGGCGTTGTTATAACGTACAGAATCACCGCCTAAAGAAGGCGCGAGCTTATTGTACATTTTTATACCAAGAGCAGGATCAATGGCCTCATCGGGGGTATAACGTTTAATACCCGGTATCTGGTCAGCAAAGCGCTGCGCCATTCCGCTTAACGAAATCAGGCTAAGAACAACTATCAGAACCTTAAAACGCATATAATAAATTTACAAAAAATTCCTCAATAATCCAATTAATGAATACCTGTTTCAGCCAGGTAACGTTCGGCATCCAGAGCACCCATACAACCGCTTCCTGCTGCTGTTACAGCCTGGCGGTAAACTTTATCCTGTGCATCCCCAACAGCAAATACACCCTTAATGTTAGTTTTTGAAGTACCAGGCACAACCTGAATGTAGCCGAGTTCATCCATGTTCAACTGACCTTTAAAAATATCGGTATTCGGTTTATGACCTATAGCAACAAAAAATCCTGTCACAGTAATTTTTTTCGATTCACCGGTTTTGTGATTTTTTACGATAATGCCTTCAACTGCATTCTCGCCTAAAATATCTTCTGTTTCGCTATCCCACAAAATTTCAATATTCGGTGTATTTAAAACCCGGTGCTGCATCGCTTTGCTCGCACGCATTTCGCTGCGGCGGACAATCATATAAACTTTTTTGCAAAGCTTAGCTAAATAAGTTGCTTCTTCAGCAGCAGTATCTCCAGCGCCTACAATTGCCACTTCTTGTCCTTTAAAAAAGAAACCATCACAAACCGCACAAGCACTTACGCCACCTGCATTCATGCGTAAACGTGTTTCGTTAGCAAGTCCCAGCCATTTAGCGCTTGCTCCTGTTGAAACAATAATTGTATTCGCAGTAATTTCGGTAGTCTCATCAATCCAAACTTTTTTCGGATTACTTTTTAAATCAGCTTTTGTTACTTGTCCGAACCTCACATCTGTTCCGAAACGTTCGGCTTGTGCTTTTAAATCTTCCATTAAAAGCGGACCGGTAATTCCTTTCGGGTAACCGGGAAAATTATCTACTTCTGTTGTTTCGGTTAATTGTCCGCCCGGGGTCATGCCTGTATATAAAACAGGTTTTAAATCGGCGCGTGCGGCGTATATGGCTGCGGTGTAACCTGCAGGACCGGAACCTATGATAAGGCAATTGAGAGGTTTATCGGAAGACATGAAAAATTGCTGTTTTTAGCGGTGTAAATTTATTGAAGATTTAGAGATAAAAAGATATAATTCTGAGATTTTATGAATAATTAAAGCTGAAAAAGGGGATTT
>CAZRNW010000528.1:357-2961 GCA_964601535.1 uncultured Flavobacteriaceae bacterium | reverse complement strand
GAATTTTTGTTATAAACTTCAACAACATTACCCGGAAGTTTTATGTTTTCTATCTTCTCATAAACAACTGTTATAACCGGTTCTCCGTGCGACACCCATTTATAAATATCATCGATAATATTTTTTGATCTCGTTGAGGAATGGAGGTAATACTTTGAAAGTATTTTTCCTGCCTTATGTAAATCAACTTCCTTCATTTTCCCTTCAACGGTCTTTACCCTTACTTTCAACTTAGCATAGTGTTGCAATACCTTTAGCAAATCCAATGGTTCCCTTTGATATCCACTGATCTGTTTTTCGATTCTGTCGTTTAAACCTATCTCAATTTTATTAAGAAAATATCCATCAGAATAAAAACACCTGAAAACTCCTTCAATTATTGACGAATGCCCAGGAGATACTTGTATTTTTTGCTTCTGTAAATCGACAAATTTAATCGCTCCTTCACTTCCACAATACCTTGGTTCATCATTCCAATAACGGCCATCCGCTTTTTTTACTCCACCGAAATTTCTAACAAAACTGTTAAGAATGGGCGTTGGCCATGTAGGTGAATTTATTTTATGTGTTTCCGGCACTACAATCCGATGATCGATGAACGGAAATTGAATCGTCACTTTCATTTTAATTTTTTAAAAAGCGGAGAATGGGCATAAGAGGCCATTCTCCGCGAGCCTAAAACGTGTTTCCACTATTTTAGTCTGGCTTTCCTTTCGTACTCGCCCTTGTGCTACAACAATCATCCAATTGATGTAACATCATTTTTATCAAATGTAACAAATAGTTTCACTTTCTGCTACTATCACAGCCATGAAACCTTAATAAGTAAATCTAACAGTTAAAAATAAAGCCACCTTGAATCCCTTTGTTTTTAAAAAGGTTACATCGCTATTTAAAATTTTAAATTCCTCTTCAATAGCTTTAACTAACTCCATGTCTTCTTTTTTGACTTGTGTATTACTCTGCCACAAATTTAAGTCTATCGGTTAATAAATTAAAATTAAGGATTTTATTAAATAGTAACGTTAAGATTAAAGGTGATTTTACCTAGTACAAATAAAGGAAAAGGAAAGTTTCAGATCAAAATCCGTTACTCAACTGGAACAATGGCATATACATGGCCACGAGAATAAATCCGATAATTAAGCCAAGCACAATAATAAAGAATGGTTCAATTACCTTACCAACTACAGCTTGCTGGTGTTCTATTTCCTCTGAATATTGATTACTTAATTTCTCAAAAATCAGTTCAGGCGCATTTACTTCTTCAGATACTTTAATTAATGCAATTAATTTAGGTGGAAATATGGAATGCTTCGATAGGCTCTGATGCAAAGAGGAACCTGCAATCACTTCTTCACGGGCTTGTTTTATGGCTTCCTCAATTGGATAATAACCAATCATGTTTTGTACAAGGGAAAGTGCCTCTGTAAACAAAACTTTAGCTCCAATTAATAACCGCATCGATTGACAAAACCGTGCGAGATATATTTTCCTTATTAAATTATTAATTAATGGTATTCTAAGGAAAAAGGCAGAGGTATATTTCCTGTACCAATCTTTTTTATTTTGAGTTCGGTGTAAAACAAAAAAAGAACCGACAATTAATACAAGAGAATAAAAAATAAATGAGGACTTATTACTGATCTTAATTAGTAACTTGGTAGTTTCGGGTAATTGTCCGCCTGTTTGCTTAAAAATATCGCCAAACATTGGTACAACAAAAGACAACATAAAGTACACTATAAAAATTGCAAGTGTGATTACAATCACCGGATAGGTTAAAGTACCAATGATTTGTCGCCTTAGTTTTATGGAGTTGGTATAGAATTTACCTAACTCAATCAATACTTCCGATAATTTTCCGGTCTCCTCCCCTATTCTGATACTCTGACATTCGTAATTAGTAAATATATTGGGATGTTTAGCGAAAGCACCCTTTACTCCCTCCCCTTTTATGATATCGTTTTTTATTGAAGTAATCAGTTCTTTATGTTTCTTGTTTGATGTTTCCTGTTCAATTATTTCAAAAGCCGTTTTAATATCTACTCCTGCCGAAATCAATACACCTAATTCAGCGTAAAACCATTCCTTTTGTTTCGCGTCAAATTTCTTCTCAAATAATTTAATTTCAGTATTAAGCAATTTCGATAAACCACCCGCCTCCCGGCTCTTCTTGTCGGTAGAAATGGATTGTTGTTTACTTTCTGAATATTTCGATAAATCAATTGCCATTAGAGGTCTCCAATATTAACTTACTATATGCATCGTAATTTTTAATGAAAATAAGGTGAAATTTTTGTTTTTGGAAATAAACATCAAACTCCACTCTTTTGACCAATAAATTTAATGTTCCCTCCATTAACTCTTCATTCGTGATCCTTAACTCTTTATTTTCCAGTTTAAAGGTATCCGTTATGTTGTTCTTAACCGTCAAAATATGCTCAGGATAAAATATAATCTTACTTTCCGAAGAATCATTCTTGAAAACAAGCTCCATGTCCGAAAATTTTTTCACGCTTCCAGATTCCTTGAACAAATAACCCGCACGTTTATTTAATTCAATAAGCTGGGTAATAAAAAAGTTTTGATCACTATACTGAA
>CAZRNW010000528.1:0-347 GCA_964601535.1 uncultured Flavobacteriaceae bacterium | reverse complement strand
AATAACTTTTGCAACTGTGATAAGCCTAAATAAGAAAATGTAATCAAAATGCTGGTCAATGCAAGTGTGACTAACATTTCGGCTAATGTAAACGCTTTTATTTTCTTATTCAGCATAAATTGTAACCTGCAATTGAACCAGTTTCTTTTTATTCACATCAAAAACACTAACGCTTACATCCCTGCAATCTGTGTAAACTGTATTTCTTGTTATCACTTTTTTAATGGTGTATTCTTCTTCGGTATATTGGTTGTCGAAAAAATCATTTTTAGCAATAGCCTCATTTAAGTATTTATCCGCTAATTCTGAAGCTTTTATTCTTATAAAGGGTAAAGTGCTTTGCTGTA
>CAZRNW010000527.1:0-2966 GCA_964601535.1 uncultured Flavobacteriaceae bacterium | reverse complement strand
CAGCGAAACAGCAATGTGGGTGACTACAGAAGCAGTTCAGATTCACGGTGGTTATGGTTACGTTAAAGAATACCACGTTGAGCGTTTGATGCGCGATGCAAAAATTACTCAGATTTACGAAGGAACAAGCGAGGTGCAAAGAATAGTAATCTCCAGAGCCCTGCTCGCACAATAATTCCGGAAGCCGTTCAGAAAGAGCGGCTTTTCTGTTTGTAACCGTTTAATAAAAATGCGATTATTTCAGAGCTATTTCCTATTTTTGTGCACCAATTTCAATAATCATGAAAGTTTGTAATAATATAATGGAGGCCATTGGCGGAACCCCTTTGGTACGTTTAAATAACATCGTAAAAGATTTACCTTGCGAAGTATGGGCAAAGGTGGAAACTTTTAATCCGGGCAATTCCATCAAAGACCGCATGGCAATTAAAATGATTGAAGACGCAGAGAAGGATGGCCGTTTGAAACCGGGCGGAACTATTATTGAAGGCACCAGCGGAAATACAGGAATGGGATTGGCTATCGGCGCTGTTATCAAAGGCTACAAATGTATTTTTACTACTACTGATAAACAAAGCAAGGAAAAAGTTGATGCACTCCGCGCTTTTGGTGCAGAAGTTGTTGTTTGTCCAACCGATGTTGATCCGGAAGACCCGCGTTCTTATTATTCAGTTTCTTCGCGTTTGGTAAATGAAATTCCGAATTCTTGGAAACCGAATCAATACGATAATCCGAGTAATACTGCTGCTAATTATGAGCAAACCGGTCCCGAAATTTGGGAGCAAACACAAGGAAAAGTTACGCACTTAGTAGTTGGAGTAGGAACAGGCGGAACCATTTGCGGAACAGGAAAATTTTTAAAAGAAAAAAACCCAAACATTAAAGTTCTTGGTATTGATACTTACGGTTCTGTATTTAAAAAATACAAAGAGACCGGTATTTTCGACAAGAATGAAATTTATCCTTACATCACCGAAGGTATTGGCGAAGATTTTTTACCATTGAATGTTGATTTTAATATTATCGATCATTTCGAAAAAGTAACAGATAAAGATGCTGCCATCATGACGCGCCGTATCACCCGCGAAGAAGCAATTTTCGTTGGGAACAGTGCCGGTTCTGCTTTAGCGGGATTGATGCAAATGAAACACATGTACAAAAAAGGTGATGTGGTTGTGATTATTTTCCACGATCATGGTACGCGCTATTTAGGAAAGATGTTTAATGATGACTGGATGCGTGACCGCGGATTTTTGCAAATCAATAAGCCAAAAGCACTTGATTTAATTGCCTCACATAAAAATCAAAAATTAGTAACGGTCGACGCAAAAGCTACGGTGAGTGATGCGCTTGCCCTTATGAATAAATATGGCATTTCACAAATTCCCGTTACAAAAGGAAATGATTTTGTGGGTTCTTTAAACGACAGCTATTTGTTTTCTAAATTAATTGAGTCGAACGACATTAAAAATAAAACTGTGGAAAGTCTGATGCAAAAATCTTTTCCGATGGTGGATGCGCAGACGACTATTGATGAAATTTCGAAACTCATCACCAAAGACAATAACGCTGTTTTGATGAAAGATTTGGGAGGTAATTCGCACATCATCACAAAGCATGACGTGATTCAGGCAGTTGCTGCCATGGGAAATTAACATGCTATTAATTCAGCAGCTTCTTTTCCGACCAAACTTCCAATTGCAACACCCATTCCGCCCATGCGGATTGCGCAGACAATATTGGGTGAATAATGTTTTATGATTGGTTTTTTTTCTGAACCCACACCCATAATTCCCGCCCAGCGGTGTTCAATTTCGAATTTTTGACGGGGGATAATTATAGTCTTTAATAATTTTTCCAATTGGTTTTGTATTGGTTTTGTAACTGCGATTTCTGTTGTTGTTTCACCTTTTAAATCGAGATTCCTTCCGCCGCCGAATAAAATACGGTTATTGATGTTGCGGAAATAATAAAAACCCTCGTTGTAATGAAAAGTACCTTTGAGTTTTAAATTTGCAATGGGGTTAGTAATTAATACCTGTGCACGGGCGGGAGCCACATCTTTTATTTTCAATAAATTTTTGGCGAAACCATTTACAGCAACAACAACTTTTTTTGTTTTAAATACACCAAGATTGCTTTCCAGTTCAACACCTTGTTTTGTATCGTGCAAAGCTGATATTTCAATATTATTTAAAACTGTGATATCATGTTTTTGTACCAGTTTCAGAAGTGAGTCAAACATTTCTGAAGTATCAATTTGTCCTTCTTCTTTATTTAAAATAATACCGCGTATATTTTTAAAACCGAAAGACTTTATCGAGGCGTTTGATTCGGCGTAAACATTTTTTTTACCGATGTATTCTCTAGTTTTTTTATTCAGGTAAAACACACTCTCGTTACAGTCATTAAACGATTTTTTATCGCTGAATAATTCGTAACCGCCATGCAGTTTAAAGCCGATGTTTTTGTCGCCTAGATTTTTTCTCAATAAGTTCAGTCCATCCCATCTCATTTTTACGGTTTCCCAAACCTTTTCTTCTGTAGTTTTTTTGAGATCGCTTAATAATTCACTTGGGCTCCCGAAACAAGCAAAACCGGCATTTTTAGTACTGGCTCCTGCTGGTAAAATGCCTTTTTCGAGCACCAAAACCTTTGCTTTAGGGTTATTTTTTTTATAATAAAGCGCCGTATTTAAACCAACAATTCCTGATCCAATAACTATCAGATCTATATTGGAAAAGTAATGCTTCAGTTCCCAATAACTTATATTAACATCGTGAGGCATAATTCTTGCTTTTTTTTATAATGGCTTATGGTAAATTTTTGTAAATTTAAGAGGTTTTTTAGGATACTAGCTATTCTTATGAATTTCAAGCATTTAGTCATATTGCTATTAAGTTTTATTGCCCTAAACGGCTCATCTCAAAATGCTGTCCCAACCCCAACGCAAACATTCCCCTTAC
>CAZRNW010000526.1:0-2968 GCA_964601535.1 uncultured Flavobacteriaceae bacterium | reverse complement strand
TAATGATGAAGCAAATAATATTGCTATTGCAAAATATCCTGATTTCATAAAAAAAATTTAATTAACGCGGTTTAACTCCGCCGCCTGAATTTGTTCCGCTGTTACGCGGACTGCCGTTGTTAGAAGGCGTATTATTATTGTTACCATTGTTAAAAGTTGGAGTACCTGCATCAAAAACATTTCCCTTAGGATTATTATTAACCGGTTCCTTTACTTTAACAGGGTTACTGTTCGGATTACCATAATGAGGCTGCTCAGTATAACCAGTGTTTTTAGGTGTATTGGTTGTTGAATTATAATAACCGTTTCCATTATTTACAGAACCTGAAGTGTTTTTAGGTGTATTATCAATATATTCGAAACCGCCGTTGCCTGTATTACCCTTAGGATTTGTTTCGCTGCTGTAAGAACTGTTTGGTCTTACAGTACCGTTGTTATTAATACTTTCATAAGCACCTGCACCGTAATTTACGCTTGAGTTACCGGAATTTTTTCCTGATTTAGTATTTCTCAATTCATTATCGAACTTCGGAGTAAGCGCTTGTGCAACCTGAACCTCCTGAACATATTTCTGAGCTAATCCGTTATTGTATAAACCTGGACCGGAAACGCGTCCGCCATTTCCGCCATCGTGCGTGCTGCGCGGTCCATTATGCTGAGCGTAACCGCTGTTAACATCGAACTGATTGTAATAACCCCATCCGTTGTAATACGGACTGTTGTATCCCCAGCCACTGTACGGATATCCGTAATAGCCATTATAAAAACCATTGTTATATCCGTTATAATAACCGTTCCAGTAAGCATTCGAGTAGCCATTGCCCCATCCGTAATATGGATTATAATTGTTATACCCATAATTAGGATAACCCCATCCGTAACTTACCCCGAAATAGCTGCTTGGCCATCCCGAATTGCAACCATATCCGTAGTTATTACCCCAGTAATTGTAACTGCTGTAAATGCTGTTTCCATACATATACGGATTACCACTATAGAAATAATTGTTAGTATAATAGTTATCGTAATAACCTACCCCGTAAACAGGATCGTTAAAACGGCGTATACGTGAAGCATACTGGTAATCGTAATAATCGTCCTTATCGTAAACCGGATCTTTGTATAATGGATTAGCGTCGTCTTTTGCCTTCTGAGCTGCAATTTCAGCTGCCCTTTCCTCTGCTTCTTTTTTAGCTAATTCTTCCTGTTGTTTCTTTTTTTCCGCGGCTAAACGTTCTTTTTCCAGGCGCTCTTCCTTAGGATTAGCGTAAACGTCATCATTATATGTAACTTTTTTGGTACTGGTACATGCGCTTAAAGCCACCACAACAATACCTGCAATTATTATTACCTTTTTCATAATTTATTAACGTAATTAGGTTTTAAAAACTTAATTTTACGCGGGGTTTTGTAATGTAAATTTACGAAATAAAACCCCCGGATACTTATACATTTCATATCTTTTATAAAGTGGTATGTTTAAATGCATTTTGTTGTAGATTTTTAAAGATTTTAACAAATTTATGAGTAAAGCGATAACATCACAAAAACAAGATTACAGTAAATGGTATAACGACATTGTTGTTGAGGCCGACTTAGCCGACCACAGTGCTGTGCGCGGCTGCATGGTTATTAAACCTCATGGTTATGCCATTTGGGAAAAAATGCAACAAGCCTTAGATAAAATGTTTAAAGATACCGGACATGTTAATGCTTATTTCCCATTATTAATTCCAAAATCATTTTTCAGCAAAGAAGCTTCTCATGTGGATGGTTTCGCTAAAGAATGTGCGGTTGTTACACATTACCGTTTAAAAAACGACGGTTCCGGAAATATTGTTGTAGACGAAAACGCAAAACTCGAAGAAGAATTAATCATCCGACCAACATCTGAAACGATTATTTGGAATACTTACAAGGGATGGATTCAGAGCTATCGTGATTTGCCAATTTTAGTGAATCAGTGGGCTAACGTTTTACGATGGGAAATGCGAACCCGTTTATTTTTACGCACCGCCGAATTTTTATGGCAGGAAGGACATACCGCTCATGCTACAGCAGAAGAAGCCATTAAGGAAACTGAACAAATGCTGGATGTTTATGCTGATTTTGTCGAGAATTGGATGGCGGTTCCCGTAATAAAAGGAATTAAAAGTCCTAATGAAAGATTTGCCGGTGCAATTGAAACCTATTGTATCGAAGCTTTAATGCAGGATGGAAAGGCATTGCAATGCGGCACTTCCCATTTTCTCGGACAAAATTTTGCGAAGGCATTTGATGTGAAATTTGCAACTAAAGAAGGAAATCAGGAATTTGTTTGGGCAACCAGCTGGGGTGTTTCAACACGATTGATGGGCGCTTTAATTATGAGTCACAGTGATGATAAAGGCCTTGTTATTCCGCCAAAATTAGCACCAACGCAGGTAGTAATTGTTCCGATTTATAAAGGCGATGAAGGTTTGAAAAAAGTTTCGGAAACAGCTTTACAAATTGTCGCAAGATTAAAAGCTAAGGGCATTAGTGTAAAGTATGATGATAGAGATTCATTACGTCCCGGTTTTAAATTTGCGGAGCATGAATTAAAAGGAACGCCGGTGCGTATTGCTATTGGAGAACGCGATTTAGAAAACGGAACGCTGGAAGTTGCGCGACGTGATTCAGGCGAAAAACAAACCATAAAAGTTGAAGGAGCAGAATTATTTGTTGCAGAATTATTGAATGATATTCAAAGTTCCTTATTCCTTAATGCCAAAACCCGCTTAATCGCCTCAACTCATAAAGCTGATTCGTACGATGAGCTTAAAAAAATACTGGATGAAAAAGGCGGATTTGTGAGCGCACACTGGGACGGAACAAGCGAAACAGAAGAAAAAATAAAAGAAGAAACAAAAGCGACTATTCGATGCATTCCTCTAAACAACAAACAGGAAGAAGGAAAGTGCATTTATAGCGGTAAACCCAGCAAACA
>CAZRNW010000525.1:0-2970 GCA_964601535.1 uncultured Flavobacteriaceae bacterium | reverse complement strand
TATTATATTGATGTTATTTCTGATGCACTCGAGAAAAATGTTCTTGACGATAGTGAGAAAGAATTTAATCAAACCATTGTTTACGGAAAGGATACGGATTTAGCTTCTATTTTAAGTCTGGCGAAACAATTCCCTATGATGAGCGAATATCAGGTCGTGATTGTTAAAGAAGCGCAGAATTTAAAAGAATTAAATAAAAGTGCCGGAGATGATGAAGAGGCGGAAACTAAAGCAGATAAAAAATCAAATGCAGCGGCGCAATTCCAGGCTTATGTTCTGAGTCCGCAGCCAACCACTATTTTGGTATTCTGTTATAAATACAAAACCTTAGATAAACGCAGTGCATTGGCAAAAGCCATTCAGAAAAATGCTGTTTACGCAGAGTTCTCAAAATTATACGATAATCAAATACCGGATTGGATAAATAATTATATAAAAGAAAAAAAACACACCATTAATCCGAAAGCATCTTTTTTGCTCGCCGAATTTTTGGGCAGTGATTTATCTAAAATTGCGAATGAAATTGATAAACTCATAATCAACTTACAAGCCGGCAGCGAAATCACACCTGAAGCTGTTCAGGATAATATCGGCATAAGTAAAGAATATAATATTTTTGAATTTCAGGATGCACTGGCGAAAAAAGATATACTAAAGGCAAATCGCATCATTAATTATTTTGCGGCTAATGAAAAAGAACATCATCCGGTGATGATTACAGGTTCACTTTACAATTACTTTTCTAAAATATTTAAATACCATTTCCTGCACGACAAAAGCAAATTCACAGCTGCACAAGCATTAGGCGTAAATCCTTTTTTTGTCGATGGCTATGCACGTGCCGCCGGAAATTATAATCCGGGTAAATTAAAAGAGGTTTTTAGTCTGCTTAAACAATGTGATTTAAAAACAAAAGGCGTTGATAACAGCGGAACAGCCAATGGAGAATTGCTAAAGGAATTAGTTTTTAAAATCCTGCATTAAAAACGTTTTCTCGGATTAAAAGGCTTGGTAGGTTTTTCGATGGTGGTTAAAATGCTTTTCACCTTATCTCCATTGGTTAAATAATCAACTGCCACCTTCACATCCTTATCGGATTTAACGCCTACACCCAAACGACCCATTTGAAAATAGTAACGCGAGGCAATTTCTTCTTCCAGGAATTGTTTTATTTCTTCCCTGTGCTTTGTTAAATCGTCTTTTTTATCAGCATTGATTTTAGCACCAAGGTTTTCGTATTCGGTTTTTATATTCTTAAAATATCTTTCGTTCTCTGCTTCCTTTTTTAATTCTTCCATTACAAGTTCTGTTTCTGTTTTGTAGGTGTAATCCTTGTCTTTTAAGAAAGAAATAAATTCATCATACTCAGAATCGGTTAATGAAAATTCTTTAACGGGAGCAATTTTTTCGTGCTTTAAAGTGTATTGCGTTGAGAAATTAAAAATGAGGTTTTTGTTTAATAATGCAACAGTAATATCGCTCAATTTATGTTCTCCCGTTTTTACATCCGGTAAAATTCCTGCACCGTCATAAACGATTCTGCCACCTTTTGTTTTGAAAGCGGTAATTAGCGAGTCAGGAACTTTCTCCACTCTTCCCTCTTCATCTTTATGAGTATAATCCAAGGCCTGAACGCAACGGCCGCTTGGGATATAATATTTAGCAACAGTTACTTTTAACTGTGTGTTGTAAATTAAAGGGCGTGTTTGCTGCACTAAGCCTTTTCCGTACGAGCGTGCTCCAATTAAAACAGCACGGTCTAAATCCTGTAAAGAACCCGCAACAATTTCAGCCGCTGAAGCCGAGCTTTCATCAATTAAAACCACAATTGGAATTTGCGTATCAATAGGATTATTTACAGCTACATAAGTTCTTTCCCAATCCGAAATTTTGCCTTTAGTGTAAACAACTTCTTTTCCTTTCTCTACAAAAAAGTTAACAATATTAACGGCTTCATTTAATAAACCGCCGGGATTACCACGCAAATCGAGCACTAAGGATTTACAATTTTTTTCTTTTAGCTTCAGAAATGCATCTTTAACCAATACACTGCAGTTTTCTGTAAAGCTGGTAAGTTTAATATACCCGGTATTATCGTTCAGCATTGCTGAATAGGGAACAGCAGAAATTTTAATTTCTTCGCGCATTAAACTCATTTCAACTGGGGCAGTTTGTCCGGCATGAATGATTTTTAATTTTAAAGGCGAACCGGCATTCCCTTTTAAAAGCGGACGAACATCATCTGATTTTTTCCCTTTTACAGACTGTCCGTTTACTTCAATAATTTCATCCCCTGCCCTTATGCCTGCACGGTGTGCAGAAAATCCCTCGTAAGGATCTACCACAATTATTTTCCCGTCGATATCAGTTACCAAAGCACCAACACCACCATATTCACCGGTAGTCATGTACTTAAAATCTTCAATGTCGTTTTCTGTAATGTAATTGGTGTAAGGATCTAAAGACTCAAGCATCGCGTCAATCGCCGTTTTCATTAATTGTCCCGGTTTTGTTTCATCCACATACGATTCGTTAAGTACGCGGTATAAGCTCGAGAAAATATCGAGGTTTTTTGAGACTTCAAATAAATCGCTAGGCGCAAAACTTGCCAGACCAATAGCTAATGTGGCTATCAGGATGATGTATGTCTTTTTCTGAAATAATTTCTTCATTTAATTCGTAAGGAATTCCTTAATAAAATTAAGCATAATTTTTGTTTTTAAGCCCCGCCAGACGCATTTTGCTTCGTTAAATTATTCAAAAGTTTAGCAATCGCCTTAAAAACGACTTCATACTCTTCGGCCTTAGTCCCAAAATAGAGAAAGGCAAGGTTCAGTTTAATGTTTCCGGTTGTGGTGTAAAATTCACCCTTTTGGAGACGATAAGCCTCCCGCATTCGTCGTTTCAATTTATTCCGGTCGTTGGCGTGTTTAAACTTTTTTTTTGGTACAACAAACATGGCTCTTATCT
>CAZRNW010000524.1:766-2978 GCA_964601535.1 uncultured Flavobacteriaceae bacterium | reverse complement strand
AAAGAATTAAAAGTTTACCTGAGTGTTGATGAACGCATTGTTTTAAAATTACAGGAAGAAGGCAAACTTTTCAAAAAAGAAACATACGAACACAGTTATCCGCATTGCTGGAGAACAGATAAACCCGTTTTATATTATCCTTTAGATTCCTGGTTCATTAAATCAACTGCTGCAAAAGACAGAATGATTGAACTGAACAAAACCATTAATTGGAAACCGGAGTCAACAGGTACCGGTCGTTTCGGAAATTGGTTAGAGAATTTAAATGACTGGAATTTATCTCGCTCACGCTTCTGGGGAATTCCAATTCCTATCTGGACTAGCGAAGACAGAACAGAACAAATTTGTATTGGTTCTGCTGAAGATTTACAAAAAGAAATTGTAAACGCCGTTGCAAAAGGTGTGATGAAAGAAAATCCGTTAAAGGATTTTAAAGCAGGAAATAATTCGGAAGAGAATTACAACACTTTTGATTTACATAAACCTTACGCAGATAACATTGTATTAGAGAAAAACGGGAAAAAATTATTCCGCGAACCGGATTTGATTGATGTATGGTTTGATTCTGGCGCTATGCCTTATGCACAATTGCATTATCCGTTTGAGAACAAAGACTTAATTGATAATAAAAAATATTATCCTGCAGATTTTATAGCGGAAGGTGTTGACCAAACCCGCGGCTGGTTTTTTACATTACACGCTATTGCTGCCATGAATTTTGATTCTGTCGCATATAAAAACGTGGTGAGTAACGGATTAGTGTTAGATAAGAACGGAAATAAAATGAGCAAACGCTTAGGCAATGCCGTTGATCCTTTTGTTACCATTGATAAATTCGGTGCCGATGCCACCCGCTGGTACATGATTGCCAATGCTGCTCCATGGGATAATTTGAAATTTGATGTTGACGGCATTAGTGAAGTCCAACGCCAGTTATTCGGAACTCTTTATAATACTTATGGTTTTTATGCATTATATGCTAACGTTGATAATTTTTTAATTGACGAAAAAAATATAGTTCCTGTAAAAGAAAGACAAGAACTTGATCGCTGGATTTTATCCAAATTGCACAGCTTAATAAAAGATGTAACTGAGCTTTACGAAACATTTGAACCACACCGTGCAGCCCGTTTAATTGAAGAATTTGTTGATCAGCATTTAAGCAATTGGTACGTACGTTTAAGCCGCCGCCGTTTCTGGAAAGGCGAAATGAGCACTGATAAAAAAGCCGCTTACGAAACTTTACATGAGTGTTTGTTGGTTGTAGCACAGTTGATGAGTCCTGTTGCACCGTTTTTTGGCGACTGGATGTATCAGAATTTAACAACACCAATCCGCGAAAAAGCAATTGCTAATAAAACACCTTTACAATTTGAATCGGTGCATTTAACAGCTTTAGTAAAGGCCGAATCAAATATCATTGATGTAAATTTAGAACAGCGTATGGACTTGGCGCAGAAAATTTCTTCCATGATTTTATCCATTCGTAAAAAAGAAAATTTACGTGTTCGTCAGCCCCTGCAAAAAATTCAGATTCCTGTTTTAGACAAAGAAACTCAGGTTAAAATTGAAGCCGTAAAAGATTTAATTTTAGCCGAAGTGAACGTGAAAGAAATTGAATTTGTTGATGAAAGCAAAACGCAAATCGTAAAGAATTTAAAACTCAATTTTAAAACATTGGGTAAAAAATGCGGCGCGAATATGAAAGCCGTTCAGACTTACGCAGGCGAGAATGGAACTAGAATCATAAACGACATCGAAAAAAACGGAAAACACATTCTAACTGCCAATGGTGCTGAAATTATTCTGGAGACGGAGGATGTAGAAATTATTCCTGTAGATATTCCGGGATGGAAAGTGGCTAACAGCGGTTCCATAACCGTAGCCTTAGACATTACCATTTCTGATACATTAAAGCAGGAAGGTTTAGCGCGTGAAATTGTGAACCGAATACAGAACATGCGTAAAGACAAGGGATTAGACGTGACCGATAGAATTTTAGTGAAAATTCAGGAAAATGCTGTATTGAATACGGCGATAAATAATAATTTAAATTATATTTGTTCTGAAACTCTAACAGGCGACTTGCAATTAGTTCAAAATCTGAACAATGATACAGCAACCGCAGTTGAAGTTGATGAAACGATATCTACACTGATATCGATTGAAAAGTTAAACTGAGAAATATGGCAAAGAAAGTAACCAAAAAATC
>CAZRNW010000524.1:0-756 GCA_964601535.1 uncultured Flavobacteriaceae bacterium | reverse complement strand
GATTTAATATTAGAATTAAAAAAAACAAAACCGGCTAAAAAAGCAGCGAAAAAAGCAAGTAAACCTGCTAAGAAAAAACCTATAGCAAAAAAACCTGCTAAAAAAGCAAAACCTTCAGCTAAGAAAGCTGTGAAGAAGGTAAAGAAAGCCGCAAAACCGATAGCAAAAAAACCGGCTAAAAAAGTTGCCGCTAAAGTAAAACCTCTTGCTAAAAAACCGGCAAAGGATTTAATGGTAAAAAAAGGAAAGCCAATTGATGCAATTAAGAAATCCGGAAAACCTGTAGATATTAAAGGAAAAAAAGGAAAGAAAAAAGGAGGCGATGACGACGATGATGAAGATGTTGATGTAAAAGATGATTACGAAAAAACCGACGAAGACGATGTTTTAGTTGGTGATTTGGAAGAACCTGCAGTTCTTGACGGTGATATTCCACCTCCATCAGATGAAGAAGACGAAGACGAAGTGCCTATAAAAAAAGGACGTGGTCGCCGTAAAAAATCGGATGGCTCATCAAAAGGCGGAAGTATGGAAGCTTACATCCGCAATAGACCTTTACAAATTGATTTATCAAAACCATTGATAAAGAAAAATCTTGAAGATCAGCCAAAACCTTTCGTGAATACAAAAGACAACCGTTCGCGCTACACAGATAAAGATCTTGGTGAGTTTAAAGAATTGATTATTGAAAAATTGAAAGAAGCTCAGGCGGATTACGATTTATTAAAACAAACTTTATCTAACGAAGATAATCAC
>CAZRNW010000523.1:0-2996 GCA_964601535.1 uncultured Flavobacteriaceae bacterium | reverse complement strand
GCTTTAAATCTCTATAAAGAAGTTTTAATTAAAAACCCGAAAGATGCCACCGTACTTCACTTTGTTGGCGTTTGCGAATTTACCTTAAAAGAATACGATAAAGCTGAAGAGCGTTTTAATAAAGCTAAAGAAATTAAAACCGACATGCGTTACGAAACATATGTATACGCAGGAAAGATATTTCAGTACAGAGCAAAATACGATGAAGCGATTGCCGACTTTGAACAGTATAAAAAATTAGCTCCGCCTAAAGAAGCATTGGAAGAAGATGTTGAGGTTTGGATAGACCAATGCGCCACCGCAAAAAAATTATTAGCAGCGCCGCTCGATGTTAAAATTGAAAACATGGGCCCTGAAATTAACAGCAAATACGATGATAAATCCCCTGCGATTTCTGCAGACTGGATGAAATTAGTATTTACAACCCGCCGACCGGAAACCACCAATTCTCCTGTGGACGTTGAAGGAGACGGAAAATATTTTGAAGATATTTATTTTTCCGATTTTGATACTCTGACTAAAAAATGGAAAGCGGCGGATGATGTTCCCGGTTCTATTAATACGAATGCGCATGATGCCTGCAGGAGTATTTCGGCAGACGGAAAAATTATTTTCATTTACAAAAACGATTTGAAAGACCCGCAGTCACGCGGCGGTGATCTTTACTCTTCAAAAATAGTGAACGGAAAATGGCGCACACCTGAAAATATGGGAAAACCAATTAACACTACCTATTGGGAAGGTGATGCCTGTATTTCGCCTGATGGGAAAACATTATTTTTTACCAGCGAACGCCCCGGCGGAAGCGGTCACTCTGATATATGGATGGCAAAACGTTTAACAAAAACAACATGGGATAAGCCTGTTAATTTAGGACCAGAAGTAAACTCAGATTTTGATGAAGCAGGATTGTTTTTAGCACCGGATGGAAAAACATTATTTTTCTGCAGCAACGGAAAAGGTTCAATGGGTAATTACGATATTTTTAAAACAACGCTTGAAAACGGAAAATGGACCAAGCCTGTTAATTTAGGTTACCCGATTAATACTGATAAAAGTGATGGTCCTTTTGTTTGCAGCGCTAACGCACAAACCGGATACTTCGCCAGCAACCGCGATGGAGGCTTAGGAGAAACGGATATTTACCAGGTAGATTTAAGCAATTACGCCGTATTGGAAAAAGACGGAAAGAAAGTTAGCAATAACGGTTTAAGTATTTTAAAAGGCGTTGTGCGCGATGGCTACGAAGGATATGGCGTTGCTGAAGTGGATATTGAATTTGCAGATGAAAGCGGCGCTAAAGTAGCGAGCACACTTACCAACGAGAACGGCGAATATTTTATTACCCTGAAAGGCGGCGTAAAATACACCATGACTTTAAAGAAAAAAGGATTTAAAGATCTGGTTGAGGCTGTTGAATTAAAATTAGGCGCCAGAGAAACTTTCACTTTAGTGAAAGAGTTTTTATTGAAGAAGTAATTCATATAGTACCTTCGACAAGCTCAGGCACCAGTTAAATTAAATCCTCCGTTTTTATGGGGGATTTTTTATTCAATACAAAAACTCCCAAGCTGATTTATAAAAACCGTTCTTCTCGCAGTACTCGGTAAAGGACTTGTAAAAAGGATGATTGCCAACGGTTGAGGTATCCATTATTACTACTAATTTTTTCTTTGCACGCGTTAAGGCTACGTTCATGCGGCGGATATCGCTTAAAAAACCAATTTCAGAATTTGGATTGCTGCGCACTAAAGAAATATAAATAACATCCCGCTCTTCGCCCTGAAAACCATCAATCGTTTTTACTGAAATATGTCCGATTGGTTTATTTGTAAAATCCTGTTCCGCTAATTTTTCTTTCAGCAATTCAATTTGTTCTTTGTATGGGGAAATAATTCCAACAGTAATATAATGTTGCTGCTTACTGTAACCATATTGCTCTAATAATAAATTCAAATGCTTATATAAAAGATCTGCTTCTCCCCTGTTCAACATACTGAGCGTTTCCGGATTTTGCATTTCATCGAAACTGCAGCCTGCTGTATCCACCAATTCAACAGGCTTGTTTAAAAAATCGGATTCGCTTGTTGCATCGAGCAATGCATCTTTTACTGAAATATCTGCTTCGAGTTCATTCTTATAAAAATAGGCATTACTAAAACTCATAATGGCATTGTGCATGCGGTACTGACGCGTTAATAATGTGGAGGCGCCTTCCAGCTTCATGCAAGTATCTAACAAGGTCACATCCAATCCTTCTTTTTTAGCCTGTTGACTTTTCACCACAGGCGGTAACTGAAAATGGTCGCCACTAAATATAACCCGTTTACATTTTAATAAAGGAATCCAAACCATTGGCTCTAATGCCTGCGATGCTTCATCAAAAAATAAAGTATGAAATGTTTTTTTAGTGAGTGCACGGTTGGTTGAGGTGACCGGCGTACAACAAATCACCTGCGCCTCATCGAATAATGTATTTACTTCATGGTCTTCTAACAAACGTGCTTCTTTAATACAATTTTTTGCTTCGGTATAAAATGCGGCACGCTGTTGTGCATCTTCCCTCCCGAAAACACGTTTGTATTTTCCCGCCATCCGGAAATACTCTTCCGCGTTCTTGCGTAAATTTTTTATGTCTTTATAATATTCGCTGCTTTGTATTTGTCCGTCAACCGTCATCCCCATTAATTCTTCCGATACTCGGGCAGGATGACCAACCCGCAAAACTTTTACACCTTGCTCGCTTAATTTTTCAGTTAGCAAATCTACAGCTGTATTGGTCGGCGCGCAAACCAAAACCTGTTTTTCGTTTTGTAAAGTCAAACGGATAGCTTGGACCAAGGTGGTTGTTTTGCCTGTGCCCGGTGGACCATGAATAACTGCCAAATCATTCGCAGCTAAAGCATGGCGGATGGCGCGGTTTTGTGATAAATTTAAATTAGGGATGATTATATTTTCATCCTGTTTTTCGAAGCTCAGTTTTTGTTGTCCTGCAA
>CAZRNW010000522.1:0-3006 GCA_964601535.1 uncultured Flavobacteriaceae bacterium | reverse complement strand
AGCATAGGTTTACTTGCTTATTTTATTAATTAATTCACGAATCAATTTCTCCCAGGTAAATTTTTCCTTAATTAAATTTAAAGCGGCCTTCTTTTTAGAATCGGTTTCAGTAAACGGTGCAGAAATTATTTTCTGAATAGCTTCTTTGATTCGGTTTACAGAGGGTTTTTCAATTAGCCAACCCGTTTTTTCATTTACCAATACATTAGTAGCTCCCACATTGGTAGCAAGAACTGTTAAACCGTTAGCCATCGCTTCTAAAATAACATTTGGCATGCCTTCGCTGTGACTCGGACAAACCAATACATCACATCCTTTTAAAAGTGAATTTAATTGGACTTTATCCCTCATTTCACCATGGTATTTTACAAACGGAAGTTTCAATTGTTTTTCTGCAGGGATATTACCAATGAAATGAAATTCGAAATTTGCATTTGTAAATGATTTCAGCGCTTGGTTCAACTCCTCTACCCCTTTTCTCCTTTCGTAACGCCCGAGATAAACGAATTTAATTTTTTTTACAGTGGGTTTTATTTCAATAACAACTGTGCTTTCTTCAACGCCGGAAGGCAATTCAATGATTTTATTTGGAGAAACACCAATGCTTTTAATGATGTCCGTTATTTTGCCTCCATAAGAAAAAACAACATCAGCCTGATTCGAAATTTCTTTAACCGGTTTGCGCAACAATAAAACTTGAGTGATTTTTGACTTTAAGTCAGGCGCCCTTTGAAACATTTCGTAACCGTGAAATTTCACACCGATTGGCGGACACTTAATTCCCTTTTTCTTTTCGCGGATGATATGCCAGCCCGTAAAACCTTTGGTATAAATAAAATCGTACTCATTCAATTTATCCTTTATCAATTCATATACATTTAAAGAATAACGGTATGAATTAATGATATAATGTCCGAATCCCCTCGCCACATCCGGGAATTCCAATAAGTTCGAATGAATATATTTTTTTTCTTCCTCCGAAAAAATATCCAGGGCATTAATATCAAGTTCACTTTCGTTAAAGTGAAATAAATCGACATGAATTTGATTTTTGGCAAAATACTTACATAAATAATAGGAATGTTTTTGCATCCCTCCTATCACGTAAGGCCATATTCCATCGGTTATTAGGGCAATTTTTTTCAATTAAAATGATAACAGTTTTAAATATTCAATTAAATAATTTTCTTTTTGAAGATATTGTGCTGCCAAATTATTATTGGCGCATTTTGTTTTGTAACCGATACTAGAAACCGTAACCACAGAGCCTACACTGCCACAATTGTTTTTCCGTACAAATTCTGAAAAATCACCAAGATTTTCTGAAATAATTACATTCAATCCGCAACTGAGATATTCAGCAAATTTAACTGGTGATGCAACTTGATTAGTAACAGAATTTTCGCGGTACAATAGACCAAAGTCAGCAGCCAACAAGTATTTCTTTACTTCTGAAGGCTTCACCCATGCAGACTTAATCCTGCCGCGAAAGTGTTTTACAAATTCCGAATTTTCATTCAAATAATCAGTCAGCCATAATAACTTTACGTTTAAATTCTCTTCGAAAATTTTACTCAATATTTTTTCAACCAATGAAAATGACTGCCAGCCCGCAGAAGAGCCGGAATAAACTATAACAATATCACTTTCATTAAAACCAAGATCAAATTTATTTTTTTTTATTTCAGCTTCTTCTGGAAACTTAGATTTAAAATCATCACTCAAAGTGCAAGGTATAACAACATGCTTGTCGGATGTATAACCAAACTCCCTTTTCCAGTAATTCACCAATGCTTCCGAAACAGCTAATCTGCTATCCGCATTCAAAACTACATCCTTTTCAATTTCTGAAATCTCTTGCTTAACCTTTGTATTTGGCACCACGTTGTACTCATTCAATTCGGCCTTATAGGCCCCGCGGGCATCAAATATCACCTTCTCAACTCTTCCTGTCCGCTTTAATCTTAAAGCAAGACTTGCTGCAAATGGACCTCTTGCCATTACTTTTTTATCTCTTAGGAAGAAGAATAAAATAATGTAATTCAAACGCCATAAACCCGCTTTAGGTATCATCGGAAGAACAATGCTTTCGGAAAACCGTTGTTTAATTAACTTACGGTTTTTAAAAAAAGACCGGACAGAAATCAGAGCTAACAACTTGATTTTTTCTGTTCTTTGAATTTTTTTAAAATAATTCAAGACATCAATAACCTGACTATTGTAAATACCCGAAGGCTGGTCGTTATACGTTAAATAAATCAACAGCTTAAAATTAGCATAAAAACATGAATTTTAAAGACTCTAATTAAACCAAAAAATGATTAAATTAGTAATAAAATAAACCTTGTAAAACGGTGACAATTCCGCGAATTTACTGCAGTTTGCGTAGCTTTTGGGATAGGTATAAATAAATAATTTACAATTCACGAACTTGACTTCTAAAAAACATTATTACTGGCTAGACTTATTGCGATTTGTGTCTGCATTATTAGTGCTATTGGTGCATTACAGAACAAATTTTTTCGTAGAATATGGTTTACTTCCGGATTCACAAAAGAATATCTTTACTCAGATTTTCTTTTTTATTACTCGTCTTGGCGAAGAACCTGTTCTTGTTTTTTTTGTACTAAGCGGCTTTCTGGTTGGCGGAAAAGCCATTGAGCGGATTTTAGAAAACAAAGCAGAACCCCAATCCTATTTTATAGATCGACTTGTAAGGATACTTTTGCCTTTACTGGCATCCTCACTCTTAGTTATACTGGTAGACCTTATTACCAAAGCGCCGATCCCGTTTAAAGATATAATTGGCAGCATTTTTTCTCTTCAGGGCACCCTTACAAATTCCACTCATAATTCACCTTTATGGTCATTATCTTATGAAGTTTGGTTTTATATATTAATGGGTTGTTTAATGATCATTTCGGGAAGTAAAGGGAAAAAATTATTGGCGTACATCTTTTTCATTATCAGTATTTATATTTTTCTGAAATTACAAACTTTGTATTT
>CAZRNW010000521.1:0-3028 GCA_964601535.1 uncultured Flavobacteriaceae bacterium | reverse complement strand
TAACGTTTTTAACGCTGCCCTTTAAATAATTAGTTCATTTTCTTGAGATTAACGCCATACATAACAACGAAAACCGCATCAAAGAGTAGCATTAACACTATCATTACCGTGCCCGCTATTTGTCCAGCCCCGCCTCCAGACCCCATCATGGCCATGGTTTCTTTTCCTGCTACCAAAAAACCGATGTAAGGTAAAAGCTCACCAACTAAATAAATGTAAAAGCCTTTTTTCTGAAGTTTCCACATCATGAATGCGCCTAAAAACGACAACAAAATATAAACGAAATTCAAATAAGGAGAAATCTGCATATACACATTATCCTGCATGCTGACCATATTCTCTTCCATTTGATCGGCCATTTCGGGACTAAACTGACGCATTTGCTCAATGTTTTCGGCCATGTTTTCGGGTGTGTTTTGAATGATGCTCCAAACACCGCCTATAAAACTTAGTCCGCACCAGATAAAAGTTAATATGCAAATAACAGTGAGCAATTGAGGGCGTTTTGGTTCCTGCATTGCCTGTTCAAATGAATTATCGACTGATGTTTCCATGTTTATTTTTTATGATGAAGCATCCTTGCTCGGCTTCATTGGTTAATTATGGTTTAAAAATAAAAAAAAGCCCCGATGTTTCACGGAGCTTTTTATAAAAGGTTGTAAACTAATATTAGTGGGCAGTAGTATCTGCAGGTGCTGCTTCTTCTAAACCGCTTTGTAATGAATCCATTGCTTGTTGCATACCTTCTTTCATTCCTTCACCCATTTTTTCCAATAATTCTTTTCCAAGATCACCAGCTGTATCATGAACAGTTTTTACGGCAAAAACTGTGCGAACTGATAACAAGGTAGCTACTAAGCCAATTACTAAACCTGCAATAGCCATTCCTTTTTTACCATTTCCTGCTTTTGCTTTCATAAAGCCCATTACGCTTAAAATAGTTCCTAATAAGCTAACTACAGCCCAAAAAATTGCCAAACCCATTCCGCCACCGGCAACAGCAGCTAATACTGCAGCTCCGCTTACGAAAATCCATAATACAAGTGCTACTAAAGAAATTACGAATCCGGCTACGCCCAATCCTTTTCCGGCATTGCTTGGTCCGGCATTGTTTGTTTGTTCCATGTTTTATTTTTTTAATTGATTAATATGTTTCAAAAAAAAGCCAAATTTCAGAGTTACGCAAACCTAAATCTAAAAGGTTATTAACAAAGCATTTTGCGTAACATGAAAAAGCCCGCCTTAATTGCATTTAGAATCAAGGCGGGCCCAAAAAATGAATGCTTTTAATTAAGCAGCAGGTGTGTCTTCAAGCTTTTTGTAAACAGAACTGTCAAAAGCAAGGATACCGTAAAATACTATGCCGATTAAAATTAATCCTACAGTAAATCCTGCGCCTTTACCGAAAGATAAAGACAATCGGTGAATAATAATTATCATGAATACAATATTTGCTATCGGAATCAACAACAAAAAAAGCCACCACCATGGCTTATTTACTATTTTCAAAATAATAAGCACATTGTAAATGGGAACAATGCAGGCCCATCCCGGTTGTCCGGCTTTGGTAAAAATTTTCCATTGAGAAATAATGGCAAAAGCAACAATGGCCAGCCACAATAAAATCATAATAATAAATCCAATCATCATGTGTTTAAGGTTTTAAGGGTTAATGCTACTAAATAAAAGCATTTCTTTTAATTTGCCAAATTTAGTTTTCAAGCAACCACCTCTCATAATTGAACTTTTCCTGCTCAGAAACTATATTTTTGAACGCCAGTTTAAACGTATTGAAATACCATTCTTTCACCGCTTTCATTTCAACCGTTTTTGTTATTCCTTGCGAAGAAACAAGCATAGAAATTTCAGAGGCTGAAAAATACTTTAACCAATTATTTAAATCGTTTTTTAAATCTTTTCCGTTTACCGACATAATTTCATCCCCTATTGAAAGTCCCGCTTTCCATGAAGGTGAATAAGGCGCCACTAATGTTACTTTACTGATATGCGCCTGCTCTGTTACTTTAAATCCAAAATCGCTTTCTGTTTTAAACTGACTTGTTTTATTTTGCATCTCCAAACCAACATAAGCGAAACATTCGCTTAACATGCCTGTGAAATCCTCGGTACCATAAACATATTTTTTGAAGAAATCTTCCAATGAAACACCGGCTGCTTCTTCGCACAACTTAATAATATCAGTTTCAGAATAGCCTTTATTCTTTTTTCCGAACTTATTATACAAAACCCTGCAAACTTCTTTTAACGACTTTTTATTCTGTGTATTCTTCATGATTAGAATATCCAACATGAAAGCCACTAAATTTCCTTCGTCGTAAATGGAAGTTTTTCGGTACGGCGCCCCGGAAACATAACCATCCAGCCATGTTTCCCAGCTGCTATCAGCCACCGATAAATTAAAGCGCCCGTAATTGTGAAAATGTTTTTGTAAACGCTCTTCCAATGTTTCAAAATACTGTTCATTCGTAAAAACGCCGGATTTACGCAACATTACATCACCATAATACGTTGTAAAACCTTCGTAAACATAACCGGTCCGCGCATAATTTTCTTTGGTGAAATCGTAAGGCAGCATTTCAACAGGACGAATACATTTTACGTTCCAGGCATGGAATAATTCGTGTGAACTTACGCCTAACAAATCTTCATAGGTTTTACCTTCATTCAGATTATAACCGGGACCTAAAACAATTACAGTGCTTTTCTGATGTTCAACTCCATGGTAAAATTTAATTGGCAACACCTGAAAAATAAAATGATATTCGTCAAAAGGAAAATCGCCCCAAAATTTTAATTGTGATTCGGTAAACGCCTTAAATTGCTTTTTAATTTTTTCGAAATCAGGTTTGCATTCCCCATTAAAATGCAAATAAAATTTTGTTCCGTCTACCTCGTAAAA
Source organism: uncultured Flavobacteriaceae bacterium (assembly GCA_964601535.1). GTDB lineage: Bacteria > Bacteroidota > Bacteroidia > B-17B0 > Aurantibacillaceae > JAHEYG01. The sequence goes on along the minus strand of CAZRNW010000521.1, from coordinate 108 downwards.
ATCCGTTTGAATCCCCGCACTTGCCATAAAAGGCGAATCTGCGAGTTCATCAAAATTTTTTGCACCTAACTTTTTACCATTTGCTTTAATCTGACAAGCGATTTTTTA
>CAZRNW010000520.1:0-3034 GCA_964601535.1 uncultured Flavobacteriaceae bacterium | reverse complement strand
CAAGAAGTTGAGAATATGTTGTTGCACCTGATTCATTTCTTCCAGCTTCGATAAAAAACGGAACACCGATTTAATCTGATATTGCACCATTTCCGTATTTCCTAATTCATAATGCGAAATAAGGTTTAAAATGTGGGAAAAGCCATGTATATCACTCCGTATTTGCGAAGGGTGTTGAATGACTTTATTGAGGTATTTAATTGCCATTCTGTTATCCCCGCTTCCGAAATACAAACAGCCGATTTTATAATAAAAATTTAAAATCCTGTTATCATCAATCTTGTTTTCATAACGCTGTAATCCGTCTTCAATTTCCTTTACCAGATAAAGTCCATCAGAAAATGTTCCATACATGAAATGATAATTAATTTTATTGATGTACAGATACTGAAACAATAACACCGAGTTGTTTTCATTGTTGATGATAAATTCTTCCTTACCTAATTTCTCAAGCGTTTGAAGAACCTCCGTAAATTTCTGACGGTGATTAATAAAAAATAATGCGGCTAATAAATTATGAAGTCCTTTCAAATACAAATCAGCATAAACCGGAATAAGATGTGCATTTTCCTCAAATAAATCCACCCATCTGCTGGCATATTTATAGCAAGTCAAAAAATCCTGAACAATATAATTATACCAAACATAAGACTGATACAAATATAATTTCTCAAAAAAACTGAGTTCATCAATATTGTATGGCGGTAAATTTGATTTAAAAAATTCAGATACAAATAAAAAATCTTTTTCATTCCGCACATGACTCGTACGCAAATACAAACCATACAAACGTATGCCCAGATTCGAAAAATTATTGGTGCCGCTTATTTTTTTGCTTAATAAAGATGAACTCCCTGTGATTTCCTCCGCTGTAGAATCAATACTCCGTGTGATGTACTGCCCTTCGATATGCTTTGCAAAATCGAGTATCTCCATTAAAATAGCATTTTTCTCATATTCAGTCGCAGTTACTTTTGCTTTGTCGAGCATTTTCAGACTTTGATTATAAAGTCCTTTGTTATAAAGCAATTTGGCATAATCGATTTGCTCCCTTAAATAAATATCCAAATCCTGATTAGAGGCATTCAATCTCAGGCTCATTAAAATTTGCTTGTACAAATGCGCTTTTAAATTCGATAATTGGGATTTAGAAATATCGTTGGCTTTCTGAAGAATCTTGTCTTCATTGTATTCGGTGAGTTTATCCAAAACATCGAAAAGCATCATGAACTTACTTTCCTCATTGCTTTGAATGCGGTTTACGTAAAGTTTGAAATTGCGTTTCTCGCTTTTGCTTAACGATTTTATAAGCAGATATAAAGGATCGCTGTTTGACACACTTAAAGGTAAGAATTTTTTTAATTAGGATTATACCACTTAAGGTACAAAGATCCCCAGGAAAAGCCCGCCCCGAATGCACAAATTATAATATTATCCCCTGTTTTAAACTTCGAACTCCATTCATCCAGACAAATAGGAATGCTAGCACAGGTTGTATTACCATATTTATCAATATTAACAGATACTTTTTCAGGAGGAAGTTCCAACAATTCGGTTACTGAATGAATAATGCGTTTATTAGCCTGATGCGGTATTAAATAATCAATGTCGTTTTTTGATAAAGCGGATTGCTTCAATAATTCAATACAACTCTCACTTATTTTTGTCACCGCAGTTTTAAAAACGGTTTGTCCGCTCATGCTTATCGAATGTTCTTTATTTAAAACCGATTCTTGTGTTGCAGGAAATAAACTTCCGCCTGCTTTTTGATATAAATTTTTATAACCGCTCCCATCAGTCCGCAAAACACTTTTTTGAATACCATTACCTGATTCTGTTGCTTTTAATACCACTGCTCCGGCTCCATCACCAAATAAAACACAGGTATTACGGTTGGTGAAATCCATAATGCTCGACATCTTGTCGGAACCAATCAATAAAATAGTTTTGTAGGAACCCGATTCAATTAATTTAGAAGCCACATTCAATGCAAATAAAAACCCCGAACAAGCCGCCATGCAATCAAAGCACCAGGCATTTTTTATACCCATCATTTCAGCAACAATACCGGATGTAGCAGGAAACTGGTGCTCAGGTGTTGCAGTTGATACAATCACAACTTCAATCTCATCAACACTTACGCCTGCTTTTGCAATCGCTCTTTCACCCGCCATTTTTGCCATGTAAGCCGTGGCCTGATCTTTATCTTTTAAAATTCTTCTCTCTTTAACACCGCATCTATCCGTAATCCATTCATCGCTCGTATCCACCATCGTTGCAATTTCTGCATTGGTTAATACATAGTCAGGAACGTAACTTCCGGTTGATGCAATATAAGCGCGGGTTGACATGCGGCACAAAATTATACTTAACATCAGCGGTATTAAAATCGATTTTAATTTTATTTACAACACCCAAAAGGCTTTTGCGGGACCTAATGCGCTGAGGACTGGTTCATTAAATGCCACAAAAAAATTATTGTAAGAAATTAATCCTAATTTTACCGTATGCACACCAATGCCTTAATAAACGAGACTAGTCCTTATCTTTTACAGCATGCACACAATCCTGTGAATTGGGTAGCCTGGAGTGAGTCTGTTCTTAAACAAGCGAAAGCCGAAAATAAATTGATTTTAGTTAGCGTTGGCTATAGTGCTTGCCATTGGTGTCACGTGATGGAACACGAAAGTTTTGAAGATGAAAAAGTGGCTGAGATAATGAACAAACATTTTGTTTGCATTAAAGTCGACCGAGAAGAACGTCCGGATGTTGATGCTTTATACATGACAGCCGTGCAATTAATGAACGGACAAGGCGGCTGGCCTCTCAATTGTTTTACTTTACCGGATGGAAGACCGATTTATGGTGGAACATATTTCAGAAAAGAACAATGGGTGAATATTCTTTTGAATTTATCAGGACTATACGAAGAGAATCCGGAAAAAGTAATGCAGTACGCCACTGAGCTGACGAAAGGATTGCATCAAACAGAATTAATAAATACCAAAGCATACGAAAGTAAAAACCTCAGCAA
>CAZRNW010000519.1:0-3036 GCA_964601535.1 uncultured Flavobacteriaceae bacterium | reverse complement strand
AGAGAAAGACTGCAATCATTTCCTTTTCCTCCAATTTTTTTTGCCCACACCAGATTTCCCGATGCATCAACTTTCGAAATAAAAATATCCTCTAAGCTATCCGCAGCTAAGGTAAAAGTACCGGGACCCGGATCAAAATCCAATGTAGATTGAAAAAAACCGGTCAGATAAACATCTCCTGAAGCATCCACTTTTAAACAATGATCACCTTTTGAACCGCTTCCCATATTAACTGCCCATTGAAATGTAGGAAGTTGTGCAAAAACAGAATTTGCAAAAACAAGAAGAATAAGAATGATGAAATGTCTGCACATTTGACTACCTCTGAATAATAAATTTATTTACTTCTTGAGACGAATTTGTTAGTACCTTGATAAAATAAATACCGGAACTTGCATCGCTAAAGTGTATTTCATTCTTTCCTTGCTCAATATTAATTGAACGGATTTCCCTCCCTAAAAGATCAGTTATCAAAATAGTAGCTTTTGATTTAGAATAAATAGTGAATAAACCATTATTGGGATTTGGATAAATGGAAATTTCCTTGTCTTTCAGAAAATTGTCTTTTATCCCTACCGCGTTGAGGCATGTTGGTGTAAATTGTGAAACATTATGAAATGGCGCTTTGAATAATAATTTTTCCGCTATAGTAAACGTATCCGACGAGTTTCTTTTTGTATTGTACATCAATATCTGATCATGGCCCACCCCTGCCACGCTATCATACTCCCATTTTAAAGTTGTGCCCCGCGTAACTGCATTGGCTGTAGAAAAAGCAAAAAACTTTTTAGCCCTGTCGAAACGATCTGTTCCCTGTGCAATTGAACAAAAACCGGGGAATGGCGATATATCTGCAGTCCCTATTAAAACCCCATAATTCTCATTATAATATTGCATGACATGTTCGTTACAAATAAAATCACTGACTTTTAAATTTAAGGTAGAGGTGCACATTGAACCGGCCCGAAAGTATTGAATACCGCCAAGTCCGCACCTGTAGTTCGTCCAATCCATTGGTGCACTGTTAAAAGTATCTGTCATTAAGGTATAATTAGACGGATTAACCGACACCGCCATTTTAATTGGAATAGAATCTGGAGAAAATTGGCGGATTAACATGTACCGTGTCACAAATTGACCTCCTGCTGAAAAACCGGTTAAGTAAGTATCGATTGAGGTTCTGGATTCCCGATTCAACACATGCCGGTAAATATCTTTTGTAACTTGAGTATACCAATAAGTTTCACTACATGCTGTGAGAGTGTTGGTTAAAACTTCCGTCGCATAAGCCCATCCTAATTGCCCATTGTGCATTGTAGGAGCCACAATCAAGGCGTTTTGTCTGTCTGCCAAATCCTTTAAATCAATTGACACAGATCCATTACCTCCCAGACCATGAATAAAAAAAAGTATTGGGCTTGTTGATGAATTATATGTTGAAGGTTTATAATAATGAACACCATACTTACCTTCTTGTATAAAAGTATTGGCAGGAGTTGTTATCAATAAAGAATCTTTGGAAATTCCAGTAGGGATTATTTGAGAAATAATGTTGTTTTCAAATAAAAGAAAAAACAATAAAAAAAATGCCATTAATCTTTTCACCCTATGAATTTACGAAGAAAAAGGATGAATACATAATAGAAATTATCCCAAATAAGCCTTTAGCAGCTTACTTCTCGAACCGTGTTTTAAACGGCGTACGGCTTTTTCTTTTATTTGACGAACGCGTTCGCGGGTTAAATCAAATTTTTCGCCGATTTCTTCTAACGAATGAGCATGCCCTCCGCTTAATCCGAAATATAAACGAACAACATCCGCTTCCCGTCCTGTTAAAGTTGAAAGCGAACGTTCAATTTCCTGGCGCAAACTATCGCTGATTAATTCTTTATCCGGACTAATAACAGCAGGATTCTCCATTAAATCGTACATGTTACCACCGTCTTCCGCATTACTCAAAGGAGCATCCATGCTTAAATGGCGGTTATTGTTTTTCATGGTATCCATGATGTCGCCTGGCAACATATCTAAAGCCTCAGCTACTTCATCAAAACTAGGTTCGCGTTCTAAATGCTGTTCGAGTTTAGAATAGGTTTTATTTATTTTATTAATAGCTCCGATTTTATTCAATGGTAAACGAACGATACGGGATTGTTCAGCTAAAGCCTGTAAAATACTTTGACGAATCCACCATACGGCATAAGAAATAAATTTAAAGCCCCGTGTTTCATCAAAACGTTGTGCAGCTTTTATTAATCCTAAATTTCCTTCGTTAATTAAATCGGGTAAGCTTAATCCCTGATTCTGATATTGCTTTGAAACCGAAACCACGAAACGTAAATTCGATTTTACTAACTTATCTAATGAACGCTGGTCGCCGGCCTTAATGCGACGGGCCAAATCAACTTCTTCTTCGGCCGTTATTAATTCCACTTTACCAATGTCCTGTAAATACATATCTAACGAGGCCGTTTCCCGGTTCGTAATCTGTTTGGTTATCTTGAGTTGGCGCATGACAATTTCAGTGTTGATTATACACTATTTATTACGCTTAAAAACGGACTTGGTTACATTAAACGGGGGCGTGTTTTACACAATTATTGTGAATTGAGTGAATTAACTGCTTTACTGAGTGAATTGTTGAAAATTAAAGCTTCAATTTACCCTTGATTTTTCTGAAATTAGCCCTTTATGCTCAAGCGCCTTCATATTAGTAATTTTGCCCTTATAGAGGGAGTTAAGGTTAGTTTCCCTGTTAATTTATGTGTTGTAACAGGTGAAACAGGGGCAGGAAAATCCATCTTTTTAGAGGCTTTATCACTTGTATTAGGTGCCCGCGCCGATGTTGGGGTTTTACAGGATAAAAGTAAAAAATGCATAGTTGAGGCTGAGTTTTTTCTGGGGAACTATCACTTGGAAGAGTTTTTTAAAGCCAATGAATTAGATTTTGAAACCAATACCATTCTAAGAAGGGAAATAAATCCTGAAGGAAAATCAAGGGCTTTTATAAATGATTCTCCGGTTGTACTTACTGTA
>CAZRNW010000518.1:2714-3039 GCA_964601535.1 uncultured Flavobacteriaceae bacterium | reverse complement strand
ATGGAGGCGCAATGAAATTCTTCTTTTGGTTAACTTCTTTTGTATTGTTGGTGTTTAAAGTATTTGTTTTATCATTTGTCGCTGTTTGTTTGGTTTGTTTATTGAATACGGTGAAATAAGTAACGGTACATACAACTGCTAATCCGGCTATGACCGTGGCGTAAGTTGCTTTTTTGTTTTTCAAAAAATTAACATCGCTGCGGGCCTTTTGTATGCTTTGTTGCTTGAATTGTTTGACTAATTTGTCAAAATCTTTGTGCTTGTTTATTTCATCGTCACTAACCTTCGGGCGATTCAAATTAAATTTTGGTTCCATACTATGTTT
>CAZRNW010000518.1:0-2704 GCA_964601535.1 uncultured Flavobacteriaceae bacterium | reverse complement strand
TTAATCTTTCGAGTATCCTGTACATTCTTACTTTGGCGTTATTTTCTGTTATTTCGAGTACTTCTGCTATTTCTTTAAAGGGACGATGCTCAAAAAAGCGCATTTCAATCATTTGTAAATCTTCTTCCGGCAATTGCTTTATCATTTGCTGCAATGCAGGTAAGTATTCTTCAAAAAAAGGTTCCTGAACTTCTTCATAAATATTTTTTAAATCACCTACATCTGCATTAACCGCACGTTTATTTTTTTGGTCGCGGAACAATTGCATCACTTCGCTGTGTGCAATGCGGAACAACCAGCTTGCAAAGGGTACGCCCTTAAATTCGTAACGGTTTAAATTCGTGAGTGCTTTTAAAAAGACCTGAGCCGTGACATCAAAGGCGGTGTCTTTACAATCCATCCGTTGATATACATAACCAAAAATTTGCTTGTAGTACTTATCGTAAATAGGACCGAAGTGTTCGGGGTTTTGTTTCGCAGCTTCAATAATTAATTGCTCTTCCTGCAATTGATTGGTTGTATGATGGTATCTGGGGTTAAAGTTCATTAAGGCTGCGTTTGCAATACATCCTTATAATGACTTAAGCCACTTTGGGTTACGCCAAAATTTCAAAAAACGTTATTAGTATAACTAAGTATTTGATAATCAGTTACACTATTTATCATTTCATTGAGTGAAATATTGTTAATAATGGGTGAAACTAGGTTCTGAATGAGTAAATCAATCTAAAAATGGTCTTTAAAAAAAGTGTATTACTAATGTTATATTTGAGTTCTGATTACTAAATAATGAATTTAGATTTTAATAAAAACGAAGATAAAATGAAGCTGCTCATCTCACAAATGGAGCAGCGCCTGCAAAAAATTTATTTAGGAGGAGGTAAATCCCGCATAGATAAATTACACGAACAGGGTAAAATGAGTGCCCGCGAACGCATCGATTTTTTACTGGATAAAAACACACCCCGCTTCGAGATGGGCGCATTCGCCGGTTACGAAATGTATCCTGAGCATGGTGGTTGTCCCGGCGGCGGCGTAGTAATTGTTATAGGCTATGTAAGCGGCAAGCAATGCATAGTTGTAGCAAATGATGCAACGGTAAAAGCAGGTGCATGGTTCCCGATTACAGGAAAAAAGAATTTACGTGCGCAGGAAATTGCTATGGAAAATAAATTACCCATTATTTATTTAGTGGACAGCGCAGGTGTTTATTTACCAATGCAGGATGAAATTTTTCCTGACAAAGAACATTTCGGTCGCATTTTCCGTAACAACGCTATTATGAGCAGTATGGGTATTTTACAAATTGCTGCAGTAATGGGAAGTTGTGTTGCAGGCGGTGCTTATTTACCAATCATGAGTGATGAAGCCATGATTGTAGATAAAACAGGCTCCATATTTTTAGCAGGAAGTTATTTAGTGAAAGCCGCCATTGGCGAAAATATTGATAACGAAACTTTAGGCGGTGCAACTACACACTGTGAAGTGAGCGGTGTTACTGATTATAAATGCAAAGATGATTCGGATTGCTTAACACGCATCAGAAACATCATGGGCAAAGTTGGTGATTATGAAAAAGCCGGCTTTAACCGCGAAACACCAGCCCTTCCGAAAAAAGATCAGAAAGAAATTTATGGTATTATTCCTGATGCGCGTGATAAACAATTTGACATGCGTGATGTTATTGAGCGCTTAGTTGATAACAGTACTTTCGAAGAATACAAAGAATTATACGGACAATCTATTATTTGCGCTTACGCAAGAATAGATGGCTGGGCTGTTGGAATTGTAGCAAACCAGCGCAAAGTAGTGAAAAGCAAAAAAGGCGAAATGCAATTCGGCGGCGTAATTTATAGTGACAGCGCCGACAAAGCCGCACGGTTCATTATGAATTGTAATCAGAAAAAAATTCCTTTGGTGTTTTTGCAGGATGCAACAGGATTTATGGTGGGTTCGCGCAGTGAACATGGTGGTATTATTAAAGATGGCGCTAAATTGGTGAACGCAATGAGTAATTCAGTTGTTCCGAAATTTACTATCATTATCGGTAACAGTTATGGTGCCGCCAATTACGCTATGTGCGGTAAAGCATACGATCCGCGTTTAATTGTGGGATGGCCTACTGCACAAGTGGCTGTAATGGGCGGAGCACAGGCTGCAAAAGTATTAGTACAAATTGAAGTGGCGAGTTTAAAAGGAAAAGGCGAAGAAATTACACCCGAAAAAGAAGCAGAATTATTTAATAAAATAAAAGACCGTTACGATGCGCAAACAACACCATATTACGCCGCATCGCGCTTATGGTTAGATGCAATAATTGATCCGCTAGAAACACGCAAAGTAATAAGTATAGGAATTGAAATGGCCAACCACGCTCCTATTACCAAACCCTACAATGTTGGCGTACTGCAAACTTAAGCCCTTATGTCCCCTGAAAAAAAAGTAAAGATTTTACGCGAAATCAAAATCCCCGAAGCAACAGTTAGTTTAAGAGAAGATAGAATTGTTCATGTGTATTATCAGGATAATACAGTTTTGGATATTAATCTTCAGTTAAAAATGGCAGATATATTTAATGATATTACCGCCAATAAAAAATCACTTTTTATTTTTGAAGCCGGTGATAACGTAATTGTTACAAAAGAAGCGCGCGATAATGCCGTTAAGTTAGAAGATTCCACTCCCATATTAGCTACAGCAGTTG
>CAZRNW010000517.1:0-3043 GCA_964601535.1 uncultured Flavobacteriaceae bacterium | reverse complement strand
AATTCGTAGCATTTTTTCCAAGCTGAACATGCTTCATCCTTTCTATTAAGTTTATAATTGCATGCTCCTAAATTATAATGTGCATCAATGTCATTTGGGAAAAAATACACTGCTTGGATAAAATAAACTCTAGCAATTAATGGGCGATTACAATTCATTTTTCTGACTCCAAAATTATAAAGAGCTTTCTTTGTTTGAAATCCTGTTAGATTTCCCAATTTAACACTTACGTTTAAAGCGCCATCGGCGACATCTTTATCTATTCTTTCATACCCTTCGGAAACATATTTGATGGAATAAACCAAATTATGTTTCTCTCGAATTGTGTCTGACATCCACATTGTACTAGTTGATTTAATTACACGCTCAGCATCCTTAATAAAGTGAAGTTTCATTTCAGTTAAGTCATTCTCATTTTTAACAACTACAGATTTGGGATAATCAAAATCAACTTTAAAACTTTTAAAATTAGTAACGTTTCCTTTTCGATCAACTTTAAAAGTAAAATTAACCTTACAATATATCCCATATGCTTCTGCTGTTGAGGGCATATTTTTAGTTAGGTTAATAAAGGTATCCAATTCAGCTTCCTCATATTTTAAAAACGGAACAGAATCAATCTTTTGCGAGTAATCTCTCACATTAGATTTAATACTTGTTTGCGCGTTAATTAACTGAGCCACAAAAATCAAAATTATTATACAAATCTTCTTCAAAATACATTAATTAAATTCCGTCACCGTCAAGTAGATTTCCTAATCCTCCTAAAATGCTTCCACCCTCTTTGCCTTTGCTGCTACCATAAGAAAGAATTCTTCCTGCCAAGCGGCTAATTGGTAAAGATTGTAACCAGATTTTTCCCGGTCCGCGAAGCGTTGCGTAGAACAAACCTTCTCCTCCGAAAATTACATTCTTAACGCCTTTTACAAATTGTATATCGTAATTTACTGTTTGTGTAAATGCTACCAGACAACCTGTATCTACTTTTAATAATTCTCCCTGTTGCAAATCTCTTTCAACTATGTAACCACCTGAATGCACAAAGGCCATTCCATCACCTTCTAATTTTTGCATGATGAAACCTTCGCCGCCAAATAATCCCGTTCCTAATTTCTTTTGGAATTCAATTCCGATATCAACACCTTTTGCAGCGCAAAGAAAACTGTCTTTCTGACAAACAACTTTTCCGCCCAATTTAGAAAGGTCCATCGGAATAATTTTTCCTGTGTACGGTCCTGCAAATGTTACTTGTCTTTTTTGGGCTGATACATTTGTGTAAACGGTCATAAATAAACTTTCTCCCGTCAGCAAACGTTTTCCTGCAGTAAATAATTTACCCATAAAACCGCCTTGATTACTTCCATCTCCGAACATAGTGGCCATTTCAATGCCTTCGGTCATGAACATAAAACTTCCCGGCTCAGCAATAACTGCTTCCTGAGGGTCGAGTTCAATCTCTACACATTGCAACTCTTCTCCTGAAATTTTGTAATCTATCTCGTGATTCTTCATAATCTAAAATCTTTGAATTTTGAATCTTTAAACATTAAATCTAAAATGCATTACATCCCCATCATTCACCGTATATTCTTTCCCTTCAATTCTTAACTTACCTGCATCTCTGCAAGCAGCTTCTGAACCAAGTGTAATAAAATCATTATACGCAATCACTTCAGCTTTAATAAATCCTTTTGTGAAATCTGTATGGATTACACCCGCAGCTTCGGGAGCTTTCATGCCTTTTGTAATCGTCCATGCCCGCACTTCTTTTACACCTGCTGTAAAATACGTTTGAAGATCCAATAATTTGTAAGCCGATTTAATTAATTTATTTACGCCCGGTTCGTCCAACCCCATCTCCTGTAAAAACATTTGTTTCTCTTCGTAAGTTTCCAAAGATGCAATTTCGCTTTCCATTTGCGCGGTAATAACTAAAACTTCTGCATTCTCACCTTTAATGGATTCGCGGACTGCATCTACATATTTGTTTCCTGTTTTAGCGGATGCTTCATCCACATTACACACATACATCACCGGTTTTAATGTGAGCAAATGTAAATCTGCTATGTACGGTAATTCGTTTTCTTCTAAATGACAAGCGCGTGCAGACTTTCCGCTCTCTAAAGTTTCTTTAATTTTCAAAAGGGTAGCGTAAGTCTTCACTGCCTCTTTATCAGTTCCTGTTTTTGCCTGCTTCTCAAATTTTTTCAGCTTCACATCAACGCTTTCCAAATCTTTTAGCTGCAATTCTGTATCAATAATTTCTTTATCGCGCACCGGATTTACACTGCCATCAACATGCACCACATTCGGGTCATCAAAGCAGCGCAACACGTGCAAAATCGCATTACACTCGCGGATGTTTCCTAAAAATTTATTTCCTAAACCCTCACCTTTACTGGCACCCTTTACTAATCCGGCGATATCCACAATTTCAACTGTTGTTGGAAGTATATTTTGCGGCTTTACGAACTCCGCCAGCTTATTCAAACGTTCATCAGGCACTGTAATTGTGCCAACATTAGGGTCGATAGTACAAAAAGGGAAATTGGCCGCCTGGGCCTTTGCATTACTTAAACAATTAAAAAGGGTTGATTTCCCGACATTTGGCAATCCTACAATTCCACACTTTAAAGCCATATATAAAAATTCTGGTTTTTGACTCTTATAAAACCTGCAAATATAACAAACGCCGAGGCTAAAGGGGAGTTTTGTTAATATCTTGAATAAACTTAGTTTTTAACATCGGGAGTATATTTTCAACATAAATTAAAACGCCTTGTTTCAAATAGTATTTTTGCCCAAAATCCCTCTATTATGGCTGATGTTGCCCAATTAAAAAAGCTTTGTTCACAGGTTCGCCGCGACATAGTTCGCATGGTTCATGCAGTTAACTCAGGCCACCCCGGCGGTTCGCTTACCGCCGTGGAAACCTTGGCCGTGCTCTACAAAGAAGTCATGCGGCATGACCCGAAGAATCCGCAATGGCCGGATCGCGATCGCTTCATTCTGGGAAAAGGACATGCGTGTCCTGTTTTGTATC
>CAZRNW010000516.1:0-3044 GCA_964601535.1 uncultured Flavobacteriaceae bacterium | reverse complement strand
ATTTTTAAAACACTTTTAAATTACCGCAAGGCGCACAAAGTTTTAATTCAGCATTTACTTCAAAGAAAGACCAACGTAAAAGCCATTCAGGTAAATGTTATTTTTCCGGTGGCAGTTGTTTTAAATCTTTACAAAAAAATATTTCTAGGCAAATACACAGTTGCGGAACACTGGAGCGGTTATTTGCCGGAGGACAACAATTACAAAGGATTTTTTAAAAAGCATTTTACCAAAAAATGTATTTCGGGCGCCTCAAAAATATGGTATGTTTCAGAAGCGCAAAAGGCGGCCATGAACGGGCATGGTTTAATTGGTGATTACGAATTATTGTATAACGCCGTTAATGTAAAAACATTTCAGCTGCGCAGTGGTGAACCGGAACGGATAAAATTATTACATGTTTCTTCGCTTGTAGAAAGGGAAAAAAATATTTCCGGAACATTCAGGGTATTTAAAAAATTACAGGAACAGAATTTTGATTTTGACATTGTAATAGCAGGCGGGAGCGGCGATGAATTAAACGCAGCCAAAAAACTTTCTGAGCAATTAAAAATAATGAACATCACATTTAGAGGTGATTTGCCACAGGAAAAAATAAGTGAACTCATGAAGCAAAGTACGGCTTTGATTTTATTCAGTCATTATGAAGGAATGCCGGTTGTTGTGTTGGAGGCCTTGAGTTGCGGACTTCCTGTTTTTGCTTCGGAGGTCGGGCAATTACCTTTTATTATGAAAGAGGAATTTGGGGTTTTGGTTGAAAAAAGAAATGAAGCACAATTAGCAGAGGCGTTAAAAAAGTTATTTGCGAAAAAATATAATTTCAATTCAGCTGCTATGCATGAGTTTGTTGTAAAGCATGCTTCTTATGAAGCGGTAGGAAAACAACTGAACGAACAGTATAAAACCATTGAGCGGCTTACTTCAAATGTTGCCCAACAAAATCAGTAAGCTCAATAAATTGTTCAACACTTAATTGCTCCGGACGTTTTTGAAACATTGGGGTTAAAAGAGAATCATCAATTGTGATAATAGGCCGGATGGAATTCCGGATTTGTTTACGGCGCTGATTAAAAGTTGTTTTCACCACTTTAGCAAACAATTCTTCGTTACAGGAGAGTGAATGGCGTTTATTCCGCGTTAAACGGATGACTGCAGATTTTACTTTAGGCGGCGGCGTAAATACATTTTCATTTACCGTAAACAAATATTCAATATCATAATAAGTTTGTAAGAGCACACTAATGATGCCGTAAGTTTTACTTCCGGGTTTTTCAGCCAACCGCATCGCTACTTCTTTTTGAAACATGCCTACAACAACATCAACATCATGACGGTGTTCCAACACTTTAAATAATATTTGTGAGGAAATGTTGTAAGGGAAATTTCCTACCACATTAAATTTTCCTGGAATTATTTTCTTAATATCAAATTCTAAAAAATCTTCCAATAAAACATTATTGGCAATTTCGGGATAATGTTGTTTTAAGTAAGGAACAGAATCCCTGTCAACATCCAAAGCAAAAAAATTAGTTTTTAATTCGGCCGCTAAATATTTGGTGAGTACACCGGTGCCAGGACCGATTTCTACAACTGTGGTTCCATTATTGACAGCCAAAAGTGAATCAACAATTTTTTTAGCGATGTTCTCATCATTTAAAAAATGCTGACCTAAATGTTTTTTCGCTCTAACAGGTGATGACACTTTACTTGCTTGCGTTTAAATGTTCGTAATCCGGATCAAACACCCGAAAGGTAGTGCTTTTACGGATATGAACATGTTTATCCTGAATATAATTTACCACTACACCAATGGCTAAAAAAGCAGCGCTTACATTTAAGGCTCTTTCATTTACAATTGGCCTTCTGTCAAACACCAAATTGTTCGTAATGTCAAGCACAGGAAAAAGAATAGCAGAACCGAAAAAGTATCTGCTGAAATTACCGCCTTTTATTTTTATGCCCTTTATGCGGTTAATGTTAATAATTGTTCCATCGGTAAAGGCGAGCAGACTATCATTCATGTTGGCGATTTTTTTGGTCTTACAAAAAAGCTGGCCTTTTAATTTGTAACTGAAATCATTATGAATGAAAAACTGAAATGTTTTTTCTTTTCCGAAAACAGAATAGTAATTCATGTCTAATACCTTTTGGGAAAAGGAATTCCCCAATAACAATATAAAACAAAATACTAAAACTGATTTCATTCGATAATTTCTAATAGAGTCCGGAAAGCTGTAAACTTATCGCCGTATTTTTGTTTTACATCGGCTTGTAAGGCGGGTGCAAATTCTTTCTGGTATTTTTCAATGTCTTTCATTTCTTTGAAGGTATATTGAAAAGAGTAGGTGTGTCCGGTATCGTTAACATGTAATACGCGTACAATTTTATTTTCTACAAAGCATCCTGAATTCATGACATCAGGAACATGATTTGATTTCATCCACTGAAGCCATTCGTCGTGAACAGATTCATCAATATTTACGGTGACATTATAAATAAACATATCTCAATTATTTTATTACAAAACTTCTCATGCTGATACTTCCGGCTTCCATGCCTTCATATAAATACGAAATATTTTCTTTTTCTGTTTTCAATCCCAAAGGATAAATCATTGGCAAATAATGATCGTTGGTTGGAATAGAAAGTAAGGCAGATTTTCCTAATTTTTCATAATCCACCAATGATTTAAAATCACCATTATCCAGTAAACGTTTAACGGTTGCGTCAAACTCAATGGCCCAGTCGTAGCCGCTGTTTGGTTTATTAAAATCAACCATTCCTAAATTATGAACCAGATTCCCGCTACCGATAATCAAAACACCTTTATCACGTAAGTAAGCTAATTGTTTCGCGAGTTCAAAATGATAGGAAGCTGGCTTGTAATAATCAACACTTAATTGAAAAGTCGGAATATCCGCCGCAGGATACATATGTTTTAAAACGGTCCACGCGCCGTGGTCTAATCCCATCGATTCATCAGCTTCTATTTTTGGTGCGGTAATTTTTTCTTTTAGTTCTTTTGCTAATTCAGGAGAACCTTT
>CAZRNW010000515.1:0-3092 GCA_964601535.1 uncultured Flavobacteriaceae bacterium | reverse complement strand
TGACCTTCACAAACTTCAACGGCAGTTTTAGAAAATTCACTGAGTAATAATTTTAATTTCTGCGCTTCAGCGTTTTTTAAAACATCAAAGGCTTTCACTAACATCACATCGCCGCTTAAAATAGCAATATCCGAATTCCATTTGCTGTGCACGGTTGCTTGTCCGCGGCGCAAAGGGGCTTTATCTAAAATGTCGTCGTGAATAAGGGAGAAATTATGAAACAGCTCCACGCAGAGAGCGGCATCTAAAGCATCTTCAGCTTTCTTGTCAAACAAATCGCAGGCAATTAAAGCTAATAGCGGACGAATTCTTTTTCCGCCTAATGATAAAATATAATTTTCGGGATCGTAAAGTTGGCGTGGTTGTTTTTTATCCAGTCCTTTAATGTAATTATCAAGGTGTGCATTAAATAATTCTAATAAAGGCTGATAATGTTTCACTATTTATTGTCTAATAATCCTAATAAATAATTTCCGTAACCGCTTTTAGTTAAAGGTTCAGCCACTTTTCTTAATTGTGCTGCATCGATGTAACCCATTGTGTAAGCAATTTCTTCTATACAACCGATTTTAAGCGATTGACGTTCTTCAATAATTTGCACGAATTGTCCGGCTTGCATTAAGGAAGCAAATGTTCCCGTATCTAACCAGGCGGTTCCGCGGTCCATGATAGAAACTTTTAATTTTCCGCGTTTTAAATATTCTTTATTCACATCGGTAATTTCGTATTCACCGCGCGGAGATGGTTTTAATTCTTTTGCAATTTTCACCACTTCATTATCATAAAAATACAAACCGGGCACTGCGTAATTTGATTTGGGTTGTTTTGGTTTTTCTTCAATGGATAAAACTTTATTGTCTTTATCAAATTCCACCACACCATAACGCTCCGGATCACTTACGTGATACGCGAACACCACACCGCCATCAGGATTAGAAATGGTTTGCAGCATTCGTCCGAGACCAACACCGTAAAAAATATTATCTCCTAAAATTAAAGCTACTTTATCATTGCCAATAAATTTTTCTCCCAATACAAAAGCCTGTGCTAAACCATTAGGTACTTCCTGCACCTGGTAAGAAAATTTACAGCCGATTTGTTCGCCTGTTCCTAATAGTTTCTGGAAATTAGGTAAATCGTGCGGTGTTGAAATAATTAATATTTCGTTGATGCCCGACATCATCAAAACCGATAAGGGATAATAAATCATGGGTTTATCATACACCGGCATCATTTGCTTGCTCATGGCAAGTGTGAGAGGGTGTAAACGTGTTCCGGAACCTCCGGCTAAAATTATTCCTTTCATCGCGAAATGGTCTTGAAATTTATCAGCCTAAGATACAAATTAACTGTTATAAGACGTAAGTGCTTTAACTTTTTTTCGGTATTTAGGCCGAACAAAACCATAGAATTTGATGTCGCGGTAAATACGCCTCAAATCTATCCATACCCCATAGGAATAATAGCCGCCGTTGAAATTTAAATTCGTTTTTTTATTGAAAACAGTAATCCTGTAACCCGCCATGCCACTGAGGCCAATCCACCTAAAAGGCTTGAGAATTATCTGAACACCGCCTCCGGTTAATTTAATGGGGCCCTGTTCCTGCCAAAGTAATTGCGACTGTGTTTCGTCCTTTAAATTGTAAATGTAATGTCCTAAACCAACTTCCATGGGTACATCCAATTCGAAAAAGCGGGTGTCAACTAGTTTATATTCATAAGTAAGGGTTATGTATTTAAGAAGTAACTCCTGATACTTGATAACATTATTCTGGTCACTTATTTTAACGGGCTTTTGCGTGGTGTTATTCATGGTATATAAACCAAAACCCAAAGCATGTTTCTCTTTTATAATTACTCCGGCCTGCAAACCGTTAATGGTGACAGGAATTTTTTGTATGCCTTTGGTATTTTTGATCCGCGAGTTACGCTGGTCGATAGCCAGCCATGGCCTTAGTTTTTTAAAACGGTAAACGTGAGCCGAGTCTTTTTGAAATTTTAATTTAAGGGAATCTTTTGTTGTTTGGGAATGAAGATAGGTGCAGATAAAAACAAAAAGGAACGGAAAAAGAATAATCCTTTTCATTAGTCAAATTTTTTATCGTCTTCAAATTCGGCTTCTTCCAGTGCTTCTCCTAATTCGGATTTGCTGTTGATAAAACCTTTATCGGTTAATCTTTTCTCGAGGGATAATAAAAATGCAGGCAATAAAACCAAATTAGCGCAATAGGCCACAATGAGGGTGAAGGAAATTAAAATGCCCAGAGCCTGGGTTCCTCCGAAACCTGAAAGCGCAAACATGCCGAATCCGAAAAATAAAACAATAGCGGTATAAATCATGCTCACACCCGTTTCGCTGATGGTAATTTTAACGGCATCACTTATGCTGCGTTTATTCTTTTTTATTTCATATCTGTATTTGGTGAGGAAGTATAAAGTTCCGTCGGAAGAAATACCAAATGCAATACTGAAAACCAAAATGGTACTTGGCTTGAGAGGAATTCCAAGGTATCCCATCACACCGGCGGTAATCAGTAAAGCAACCAGACTTGGAATTGTTGAAATCAAAATCATCCGGAAGGAAGTAAATAAAGTAAGCATCAGTAAAGCGATTAACACAATTGCCAATACAACGCTTTCAACTAAATTATTTATTAAAAAATCGTTGCCCTTTAAAAACATGATGCTGTTGCCTGTTATGCGTACTTCGTATTGTTCTTCTTTCGGTAACCAGGATTTCGCTTCATCATCGTAATTAAAAATGGAATCAATGCGGGGTTTTAATTCTTTAGTGAGCTCCTTAATACGAACAGAGCCGGCATCTTTCATTTGTACACTTATACGCGTGAACCGCTTGGTGCTGTCGACAAAAGGACGGATTTGTGATTGTCTTTCTTTTTCCTCTTTGATATATTCTGCCAGAATTTTCAAATCGGTTGTTGAAGGCATTTTAAAATATTTTTCTTCACCGCCTTTGTACGACTGGAATAAAAATTTCACGATTTCCACAATTGAAAGCGGCCGTGATAATTCAGGATATTGCGTTAATAGTTTTTGAACACGGTTAATGCGGTAAAGTGCACGCCCAGAAT
>CAZRNW010000514.1:0-3112 GCA_964601535.1 uncultured Flavobacteriaceae bacterium | reverse complement strand
CTTCATCACCCCTATAATATACTAGGAAGTCTCTACTTATACTTGTTAAAAAATCAAAAAGTATCTAAAAAATTATTTTTAGTTACGGAAATCAAATACATCCTTAAATTTTTTCTTTGTTTTTTCTTCAACCTTTTCTGCAGGTTTATTGGTAGTAGCTTTTGCAATTTGATTAGCAGTAGTCGTTTCTTTTTGGCTTTTTGTAATACGTTTTTTACGAATACGATCTAGATTGTTTTTACCTACAACTTTTTCAATAACTTCTTCAGGAAAAATATCAAACATGCTTTTTAAATCATTCCTAAATTGATCTTCAACTAACGGAATAACTTCAGATACCGATACATTTGGATAACCATTATTCATAGCAAGAAGCATTGTTTTGGCAACTTCACGAATAACCCAAGGATTCTTTTTAGGAAGAATAGTATCGGCTTTTTCTAAAGCAACTTGAATATCCTTTTCAATAACAGCAGCGTGTTCATTTCTTGCTTTTTCAAGATCTGAATCTTCCTTTTCTTTTTTAAGACGCTTAGCTTCTTCTCTAGCATCTGTTAATTCTTTTTCCATTTTTTCGCGAGCCAGTTGTTCTGGACTTTTCTTAGCTTCTTCGATTCGACGTTTTAAATGTCCTTCAGCTAATTCGTCAATATTATGACCCATTTGTTCAAGAACTGATGCTGGATTTTTTTGCAACATTTCAATTAATTGATCAACTTGTTTTTTATAATTAGCAAATTCGGGGGACCGTTTATCAAAAGCTTTTGCTTTTTGCAACTCTCGTTTTAGGCGATCCTCATCAGCAAGATCGATTTCTTCTTCAATCTCTTCACCATCAACTTTAAGTTTAAATTTCTTTTTCATGTTATTAAGAGCTTTATTCATCTCTTTAGTAACAGGATCAGCAGAGGCCTCTGTTTCTATCTCTGTTTCTGGATCAAGAACATCAGCAACAGCTTCTTGTAGATCCGGGGAAGGGGCCGCTTCTTGTTCGGCAGGTGCCGCAGCGGAATTTGGTTGAACTTCACTCATAAATACTCCTTTAACCATCTATAGGTTAATGTTAGATCATCCTTAATTGGGTAGATCCATCGTGTTTTATTAAAACACTTCTAATATAACTTGTTAATATTTTGTAAAATAAACAAAAATAATAAAATAAAAAAAGCTACTTTCCATTTTAAATAAAGTGGATATTGTTTTTTTCTTGGATTATTTTTATCTATTTGTCTTAATTGTGCCATTATTTATATAATACATCAAACCAACAATCAGCGGAACCGATTGTTTTTGTGGGACCAGTGGAACTATTACATATAGTTATTCCGGTTGAAAAATATCGACCAATATTAGGAAAAGTAATATTAAAGTTTGAAGTTGCAGGAACAGTAAAGATTATAACAGGAATAGCGGTATCTGCCGGAAGAGATGTTGTATTGTGAATTTGAATAAATTGCGCAGAACCTTTTGAATTATATCCGTTAATAGTAAACAATCGACCAGGACTATTTTTTATAACCTTACTCGCTTCATATGCAGTCGAACTTATTGAACTAAGATTATTCTCGGTTAAAATAGCTTGCTGAATTGTAGCCATAGGACTACCAAATAATTTTACATCAACACTTGTACCGCTAACTAATTGTACGCGAAAAAACCTTACTCCAGCAACAGGAACTGAAAGTAATCCATTTCCTGATATAAAACTATATAATTGACTATCTAATGTTATAGGATTAATAGCAGAACAAGAGTAATAATTTGATCCATCTAATGAAAATTCTAAATTAAGATTACCATCAGAATTTGTAGTTTCAACAAGTATAGTTGCCATTCCTGTAGAATCAACAACAATAGTTTCGCCGTTTCCTAAAGTATCTGATGCATAGATTGATGGAACCGATAAATATGCGCTCATGTCAACTCCGTAATTCTAACCGATCCGCTTCCTGCACCACGAATTGCACTAATTGCTCCGGTATATATAACTCCACCATCAGAATCATAAAATGCTTTATTTGCTAGTGTAAATGTGAATGATGTTGTTGATGCTGTTGCTGAAAATGCTACAAAAATAATCGCTCCCGAATCGTTAAAAATATAAAATCTTTTTCTATTACTATTTGAGGACAATAATGATGTTGAAGATGTGGTAACCGTTACAGATGTTAATGATGATGTAGATACTGCTGCTGGATTAGAAACAACCAATAATTCGCCAGCTGAATTAATTAAAGCAGTATCGGTTCCGTCCGTTAATTTAGTAAATTGAGATTTATCTGTTAATTTTGTTTCAATTGAAGAAAGAGTTGTATTACTTGTTGTTTGATTTGCTGCAGTTGATGCTCCCGTTGGTAGGGGAAGAGAAACGGCACTTATTGGTTGTGTCACTCCCGAATTATCAACTAATAATCTTGTTGATGACACTGTTAAATTAGATGGAATTTTAGAATCTAAATTATTTAAACTAGTTTGTTGCGAAGCTTGATTTGCTGACGTGGCTGCACCCGTAGGTAAATTAATTGTTCCATTTATATCTGTTATATTCCAAATTCCACTTTGATTTGCGCTTATCGTACCGTCAACTGTTATAGAATTACCACCATCTTGGATATTTACAGCACCCGCACCGGAAGTATTATTTACAGTAATATCACCAATATCTACACCGGGTTGAGCTGTTGAAATAACATTCATTTCTCCGGCTGGAGTTACATTAACAAGATCCGTACCATCACCAATTCGAATACTATCATTAACATGACTAATAATAACTTCAACTGTCCCGAGAGTAGCAGTAACTTCAGCATCAACTCTGATACGATCATTAGAGTCATCAAATGACCTTTTTAATACTTGATTTGCGTCCAGTTTAGTTGCCATTTATGTCCTTATTGAGGAAGCATGTCTGCCGGATTTACTGGCATCTGCTCAAATGGAGCAGGAGGAGCTGCAGGCACCGGAAGAGAAGGAACAACAGGTTGAGGCATTCCTATCATTTGAGGATTGACACCTTGCATTGATGAATTGGGCGGCATTTGTTGAGGTTGATTTGCCGGAGATCCACCAGGGGGACTAAGAGGTTGTTCTTGAATAATCATTAAAAGATCAG
>CAZRNW010000513.1:0-3121 GCA_964601535.1 uncultured Flavobacteriaceae bacterium | reverse complement strand
GTTGATATCAGAAATAATCATGAGCAAGTAACGATTAATTACCCAACTGCCGGCACACATGTTTTAACAGTTAATGGGGCAGCTATTCCAATGGGACCACAATCCTATTACGTAACATGGATTTTTGAAATGGATGGTTATACCTTAACTTATCCCATAGGTGGGGAAGGATTTGTTCCTGCAGAAATTGAAACAATCCGTTGGGATGCTTTAGAAACTGTGGGTAACCAAACTCTCGAATACACTACTAATAACGGAGCAAGCTGGAATAATATAAGCACTACAATTGCAGGCGCTCAGCGCTTTTACAACTGGACAGTACCAAGTGCTTTATCCGGACAATGCAAAGTTCGTATAACACGCGGTGCATATACTGCTGAAAGTGATACTAACTTCTCTATTATTCCCTTACCTACCGCCATTAATGTAGTTTGGGCTTGTCCTGATTCTGTTCGTTTAACATGGAATGCAGCATCAGGCGCAACCTCTTACGATATTTTTAAATTAGGCACTATGTACATGGATTCTGTAGGGACTTCTACAACAACATCTTTTGTTGTTCCTTTTGCATACAGCACGGTAACTAATTGGTTCAGCGTACGTGCACGCGGACCGTTAGGTGCAGTAGGACGGAGAGCAATTGCAATCCAGAAATTACCCGGAACTTTTGCCTGTCCGCTTAATAACGATGCTTCCATCAATAACATTGTTGCACCAACAGGCTCAATTCCGAATTGTCAGAATTTAGCTTCTACACCCGTTAAGATTAATATAAATAATCCCGGCATGAATACAATTTCCAATATTCCGGTGTTTTATAATATTAATGGCGGGCCTGTAATAAGTGAGGTTTTCACAGGTTCACTTGCTACAACAGCCTCTGCAGTTCATACATTTACTACTAATGCTAACATTAATACGCTTGGCAGTTACACTATAAAAGCATGGGCAAGCTACCCTTCAGATGTAAATGCAACGAACGACACATCTTCAACGATTGTGACTGTAATTTCAGGAACAACTGCTGCCTTGCCATTAACTGAAGACTTTGAATCGTTTGCTTTATGCAGTTCTGCTGCAACCTGCAGCTTAGCCTGTGCTTTAGGCAACGGATTTATTAATGAAACTAATTTGGTTGCTGATCAGCACGACTGGCGTGTATTTCAGGGTAGCACACCTTCAACACCAACCGGACCGGATGTTGATTTTATTCCCGGAACTACAGTTGGTAATTATGCTTATTTGGAATCATCTGTGCCTTGTACATCAATTACTGCTAACATGCTTAGTCCGTGTGTGAATTTAGCAACCATCTCGAATCCTTTATTAAGTTTCGCTTATCACATGTATGGAACGGATATGGGAACATTATATGTTGATATATTTGCAAATGGCACCTGGACAAACAGCATTTGGACGATGTCGGGCAACAAAGGAAATGCTTGGTTTACTGCCAATATAAATCTTGCAGCTTGGGCTTCTGATGTTGTAACCATCCGATGGAGAGGAATTACAGGTCCGAACTTCTTATCCGATATGGCGATTGATGGAATTAATATTCAATCATCAACAAGCATGAAAAATTTAAGTCTTGCTGAAGGTGTAATTGTTTATCCTAACCCAGGTAATGGTGAATACAATTTAGATATTACGGGATTAAGCAATACCGAAGTAAGCTATAGCATAATGGATGTAAGCGGACGCGAAGTATTAAAAAACAACGCAGGCAGTAAAACCGGTAATTTTAACAGCACAATTGATATAAAAGATTTTGCTGCCGGAATTTATACCTTGATGCTGAAACGAGATGGTGTTGTAGATTACATTAAGTTGTGTAAATACTAAAATCTAAATAAAATATTCCTAAAGAAACCCTCAGCAATGAGGGTTTTTTGTTTTAAAAACATTTACATTTGAGAGAGTAAACTATTTTGAAAAGACTCCTCTTTATACTATTTCTTTTCCCCTGTTTTTTGTTTGGGGAGAACATCGATTCCTTAAAACTCGCCCTTAAAAACGCTAAACATGATACCACGCGGTGTACAATTTTGTCAATCCTTGCAGAAACAGCCAGTGACGAAGAGTGGCCTGTTTTTAATGAGCAACTAAAATTACTTGCAGAAAAGAACATTGCAGTTAAAGCAGAACCCAAAAACTTTTACTTAAAACGCCTAGCTGATGCCATGAATAATATTGGATATTTGGCTAATCAAAAGGGCGACATTCCGAAGGCACTGGAATATTACCAAAAGAGCTTAAAGATTGAAGAAGAAATTGGGGATAAAGAAGGACTAGCAAGTTCTTTTAACAATATGGGATTTATTTATTACAGACAAGGTGACATCCCGAAAGCATTAGAGTATCATCACGAAAGCTTAAAAATTCGGGAAAAGATTGAAGATAAAGAGGGAATAGCAAATTCCTTAAATAACATTGGACTTGTTTATTATAATCAAGGTAGTGTTCCTAAAGCATTGGAGTATTATTACAAGAGTTTAAATATTCTGAATGAGATTGGCGATGAATATGGAATGGCAAATTCTTTAAATAACATTGGACTTGTTTATTATAACCAAGGCGACATTCCCAAGGCATTGGAGTGTTACCACAAGAGTCTAAAGATTATGGAGAAGATTGGGGATAAACATGGAATAGCACAGCCTTTAAACAACCTTGGAGTTCTTTATGATAAGCAAGGTGAAATTCCAAAAGCACTGGAGTTTTATCACAAAAGTTTAAAGATTCGGGAGGAAATTGGTAATAAAGAAGGAATAGCAGAGTCACTAAACAACATAGCCAGACTAACTTTAACAAAGGGGCAAATAAAAGAGGCATTTGTATTTGCTAACAAGGGAATGAAAACAGCTAAAGAATTAGGATTTCCTGAATACATTAGAAGGTCGGCCAGCACTCTCAAAACTATTTTTATCAAACAAAACAAATACAATGAAGCTTTTGAAATGTACGGATTGGAAGTTAAAATGAGAGACAGCATCAACAATGAAGAAACCCAAAAAGCGGCTGTAAAAAAGCAAATGCAATATCAATACGAAACACAAGCCAAAGAATTACAAAACGAACAAGAGAAAAAAGACATTGCTGCAAAAGCTGAATTAAAACA
>CAZRNW010000512.1:0-3125 GCA_964601535.1 uncultured Flavobacteriaceae bacterium | reverse complement strand
ATTTCATTAGCAAACCTAGCTGCAAGGCAATGGTGCGCGCCTTGTACATGGTGGCTACTTCAAGCGCCTGACCTTCGCGCCATTTATCAATATCCTGCTGTTTAGCTTTACGGTAAATCTTTTTTATCTCTTCGCTGTCAAAACTCACGCCTTTCTTTTTCATTTGAAGACGAACTAATTCACCTGTTAATGAAACAATGCCGATATCGTGACCCGGACTGGCTTCAACCGCAATAACATCACCCACATTTAAACCAAGTGCATTTACGTTCTTAAAAAAATCTTTTCTTGAATTTTTAAAACGGACTTCTACCATGTCGAATGGTTTTTGTCCCCCCGGCAAGCTCATGTTGCCTAACCAATCGAATACATTTAGTTTATTACAGCCGCCGCCTGTTCCGCAGGAGCCATTATTATTGCAGCCTGCAGGAACTCCTGTAGATGTGTTGTGATTTCCACGTCCTGTACTGCAATTTCCGCAACTCATTTTCTTTGTGTTTATCCGAAAGGTTAAAATTACGCCATTTTAGTGGGTTTTCAAACGGTTTTAAGCTAATTATTAAGAGTGGATTGTTGAAGCATTTTTGATAAAGGGCTCTTCAAAATACGTAATTTCATAGGCGAAATGAAGAAACTATTTTTATTATTGACGATTGCCTTATTTGCCGGTTGCGATAAGGAAAAAGATGTAACTGCAGAATGTCCGGACACCTATTATGAGATAACTTCACCCGACTTGCTTAACAATAAATTAAAAACCGGAAGCTATTGGATTTATTTAGATTCTGTAAACATGGCAACCGACAGCACCGCTGTTTCAAGTTATTCGGAGGGGAAGGCAGGTAAGTGCGAAGAATTTCATGCTTATGCTTATAACATGGTTACGTATCCGGCTTTATTAGCGTCAAACATTGCCATTTATCAGGGAGGAATCGAAAAAAATACAGGCGGACTTCCAAATACAGGAATAAAAATTTACACCGATTTCAATTATCCTGACAGCTCATCTGCTTTTAACTGCAGCAGGCTTGACTCCTGTTTTATTTACGACAGGTATTATAAGCGTGTTGAGAAAGTTACTATTGCCTCTGATCCTTCCAACATTGGCAAAACCAAATCCATTTATTATTTCAATTCTGAATTTGGATTATTGCGTCAGGATAAATTTAATGCAAGCAGCGTTTTAACTTCAAAACGTTTGCTGAAACGTAAAAATATCGTTAGATAATAATCCAAATGAATTATTGGTTGATTAAATCCGAACCTTCTGCTTATAGCTGGGAACAGCTTAAAAAAGATAAAAAAACGGCATGGACCGGTGTGCGCAATTATGCGGCGCGCAATAATTTAAAGTCGATGAAAAAAGGTGACCTTTGTTTTTTCTATCACAGTAATGAAGGATTACATATTGTAGGCATTGCTAAAGTTGTAAAGGAATTTTATCAGGACCCCACCACGCAGGAAGATGCCTGGGTTTGCGTAGATGTGGAACCGTATTTGCAATTAAAAAAACCTGTGGATTTAGCCACTTTAAAAAAAGATCCGCTTTTAAAAGAAATGCAGTTTGTAAAAATCGGCAGGCTTTCTGTAAGTGTAGTAAAGAAAGAAGAGTTTGATAAAGTTTGTCTGCTCGGTGAAAACAAATAAAAAAGGCTAACATTTCTGATAGCCTTTCTTTTCCTTAAGAGATATTTGATTTAAGAATTCACCAGTAATTTAAATCCTTTACCGTGAATGTTGATGATTTCAACTTTTGAATCGTCTTTTAAATATTTACGCAATTTTGCTATGTAAACATCCATGCTGCGTCCGTTGAAATAATTATCATCGTGCCAAATGGTTTTCAAAGAAAAGTTTCTGTCTAAAAAATCATTTTTGTGCACACAAAATAAACGCAACAACTGACTTTCTTTATATGTTAGTTTTTGTTCCATTGCATTGTGAAGCAATAATTGTTTTTCAGAATTAAACTGGTACTTCCCGATATTGAATGTTGATTCGTTGGTGTCCTGCGAGCGGTTTTTATTACTGCGGCGCAACACTGCATTAATACGTACCATTAATTCTTCCATGCTGAATGGTTTAGTAATATAATCATCACCGCCTGCATTAAAGCCTTCAATAGTATCTTCTTTCATGCTCTTAGCTGTTAAGAAGATAATAGGTACATTTTTATCGCTTACCCGGATTTCTTTTGCAAGAGTGATACCATCTTTATGAGGCATCATCACATCTAACAATAATAAGTCAAAAGTGCCTTTGCAAAATGCGTCGTATCCTTTATTGCCGTCGTCGGCTAACTTGGTTTCAAACCCCTTGGCGTTTAGATATTCTTCTAAAAGTGTCCCCAGGCTCGGATCGTCCTCTACCAATAATACTCTGGTCTTTACAGCTTCCATAATTGTTAATTTTAACATTAAAGGTAATGCATAAATCGGGCCAAAAAAAGGCCTTTTAACATTTATTAGGCATTGGGCTTAAGTGGCAGAAGCACTGTAAAAGTACTGCCTTTTCCCAGTTCTGAGTTCACGCTAATCTCCCCTCCGTGCTTATTTACAACCGCTTGCACGTATGATAAACCAAGGCCGAAGCCTTTTACGTTATGCACATTTCCGGTTGGCACACGGTAAAACTTATCGAAAATTTTGCGTTGGTTCTCTTTGCTGATGCCTATGCCATTATCGCGGATGATTATCTCTATACCTGACTCGGCGTCGTGGGTGGTAATGTTTATTTCCGGATTTTCTTTCGAATATTTAAGTGCATTATCAATCAGGTTAAAGATGATGTTGGTTAAGTGCACCCTGTCGGCCTGCAATCTTATTTTTGTTGCGTTGAGGTTGGTGGTAATTTTTCCGTTACGTTGTTCAACCAGTAAATTGGTATTATTAATGGCAGTATTTATGATTTCATGTATGTCAAGTTCATTCAGTTTCAGTTTAAATTCGCCTTTATCAAGAATTGCTGTCTGTAAAATACTTTCAACTAAAACACTTAAGCGTTTATTTTCATCTTTAATCATTTTTAAAAAGCGCTGTTGTTTTTCAGGGGTGGTTGTTACGCTTTGATCGCCTAGCATTTCTGAAGCGAGTGAAATGGTACTGATAGGCGTTTTAAATTCATGA
>CAZRNW010000511.1:0-3151 GCA_964601535.1 uncultured Flavobacteriaceae bacterium | reverse complement strand
GCCGTGTTATCCTTGTTAACATCATGACCCAAATCTCCTCCCAATTTAAAAGCGATATCGTTTTGCTGTTCCTGCGTGTATTTTGAATTTCCCATTAACAAAAGTTTGGCTGTTATTTCGCTAAAGCCCTGTTGTCCGGGTGATTCGTTTTTTTCTCCTGTATTAATGACAAATTTTACATTTACGGCCGGGATTTTTCCGTATTGCAATAAATAAATCTTAACACCATTTTTTAAAGTGTAAGTTTCTAGTTGTGGTACTTCCTGCGCCTGCGCAATAGAAACCAATAAACTGCCGAGTATAATTATAAACTTCTTCATATTATTCCATTATTGGTTTAATGTTAACCGACTTCAATTTCTCAGGATTAAAATATGTTTGCGCTATATCTTTCAAATCCTCTCCTTTAATTTTTTTATAGGCTTCTAATTTGGCATCATGCTTGTTATAATCTTTATAATAGTATTCAGCGAAACCTAACTCTGCCGCAATATTTGAGTTGGAATATTTTCCGAATGCATTTTGAGCCTCCATATTTTTAATATAATTATCGATTAATTCCTGATCCACACCCTCGGCAATAATGTCGTTAATTTCTTTCGACACGATTTTCTTTACTTTGGCGTTTCCCATTGCCGCCTGCATAATGATATCATAATTGGCATAACTATTATACATTCTTGATTCATCACTATTCGGAGCAATCTGATAAGCCAGATTACCAACATTCACAATGGCGGTGTTTAAAATAGAGTTAGAATTACTAAACAATAATTCGCTGAGTAAATTAAACTTATAATAATCTTTGTGCCCGAATGCAGGCGAAGGAACGATGTAGGAATAAATCTGTACCGGGAAATCAATATTCATTTCTTCCAAGTCAATGTTATTTGTAAAAATATCCGGCTCAGGTTTTTTGTCATTTAATGGTAATTGCTTTTTAATACCTCCGAAATGTTTTTTTGCATAAGCAAAAACATCTTCAGTTTTTACATTTCCCGTCACAACTATAAATGCATTATTAGGACTATAATACTTATCATAAAAATCCTGACACTGTTTAGTGGTAAAGGCAGTAATCTCGTTTAAAAAACCAATTACATCAACTTGATAAGGATGTCCTTTAGGATACAAATACTTATACCGTTCTGCCGACATGCGCTGATACCAATTATTTTCTCCTAAGCGCAATTCCTCTCCTACAACTTGTCTTTCCGTATCTAATACTTTCTGATCCAAAATTAAATTTACCATCCTGTCCGCCTCCATCTCCAGAACCTTTTCTACGTGTTGCGACTGAACTTCTTCATGATACACCGTTCTGTCAAAAGTTGTGTAGGCATTTACATTACCGCCCATTTTATCAATGAGTTTAATATAAATATCGCCTTCACCATTAAAATTCTTTGAACCACGGAACATCATATGCTCGAACATATGCGCCATGCCGCGTACACCATCCCATTCATCCTTACTTCCGACCCTGTACCAAACTTCTACCTGCGCCATTTGATTGGTGTTTTTTTCACACACAATTACTTTTAAACCGTTATCCAATACAGTTGATTTAATTGGATACTCAAGGGCCTTCGACTGCAAAGCCAAAAGTCCGAAACAGATTAACACTAGTTTATTTTTCATGTTATAAAATTAAAATTCGGCATCAATGCCAATTAAGAAGCCTTGGTTAAATTTCCCGTAAGGACCATAAGAAAGCACATAATCGAAACGAAGTATCTGAATTATTTTTTCGATTCCAAAATTGATTTCATAATACTGGTCTATTTTATCGTTAAATAATATGTGTCCACCAACTACTTCTTGTATCCTGGCTTTTTTCAGTAATGGAATTTTATTAAAGATAAAACCGTTGAAGTGATGTTCGGCGTGCGCTTCAGCAAACCAGAATTCGGTGCTGTATTTGTAATAAGGCAACAATTTAAATGAACCCAAATAACTTTGATTGGCCAATATGGTTTGATTACCATTGAAATGCTTGTAATCCATAAAGTACATATTCTGGTTCCTTAAAAAATAGCCTGCCATGCCTCGATAAGAAAACGTTCCGAATAAACCCAAATGCACGTTATCGTCCATTTGCATCGAAATTAAATCGTAATCCGCATCAACAGCTTTAAGTGGTATGGCTTTTTTATAACCCACATTTACACGCGGATATTTTGACCCCGAAATTATTTTACGATGCGGAACCGTATAATATTTTTGTTTGAAACGTATTCGGAAAGCAACGTCAATCACTAAAGCACTATTTATTTTAAATGTGGAATCATCGGTAGTAAAATGAAGCGGATCGTTACTTGTAAATAATTTATTTGGATTATCCTTTATCAACATATCCGTTGAGTTCCTTAACGGTGAACGTTCGGCATATTCAAGCGAACCGAAAAAATACAAACCGTTAATTAACTCTCTTCTGAAATACAACTGAAGCGAAGATTTCTTATACAGCTTCATGAAATTATCATTGGCATATAACGAATAGATAGTATTAATGGATTCAGAAATAGGATTAGAACCATTGAATTGAGTCACTATAGATTGCGCATAAATGGCAAATTGCTGGAAACGTTTCGGATTCTGATAATAACTCCAGCCTAATTTTCCTCCGGATAATAAATTAGAAAAACCCTGCCTGTAACTTGCCGAAATAGTATGTGTTCTGAAATCCTCATACTCTTTCGAGAAATTGAAATTCATGCTCGCATTTACACCTTCTACCGTATTGTATTGCACACCGCTGGTCAGTAAACCTGTTGTACTGAAATTAATTTTTTTAAATGTGTTACGGTAATTGTAACCCATAATAAGTGATTGCAACTTAAACTTATTAAATTTCTTATCCACCGAATCTTTGTATTGCTTTGAGCCGGTCACTTTTGTAATACTGTCTTTTTTACGGTAATCATCAATTTCTTCCTTTGTTAATGGGATTGGACGGCTGTCTTTCCAATAAACGGTATCTTTTTTGTTGGCGTCATCTTCAACCTTCAAAATTTCATTCTTGAAAAACTTTTTTGGGAAAACAGGACTTAAATCATAATCAGAAACAACGGCATTGTAATAACCATTTCCTTTAAATCCAAGAAATTTAAATTTAAATCCGAAATTAAGTGAAACCGGCATCCATAGT
>CAZRNW010000510.1:0-3163 GCA_964601535.1 uncultured Flavobacteriaceae bacterium | reverse complement strand
ATGAAAAAATTACAATTCAAAGTAAACATCAATGCACCTGTAAGCAAGGTCTATAATTCTATGCTTGGCGTTAACAACAAATCAACTTATGAGCAATGGACTTCTTTGTTTAACCCGACATCTACCTACGAAGGAACTTGGGACAAGGGCAACAAAATTCTATTTATTGGCGTAGATGAAAAAGGAGAAAAGGGAGGTATGGTTTCCAGGATTGTGGATAATATTCCGAAGCAATTTGTTTCGATTCAGCATTATGGTCTCGTGAAAGCCGATAAGGAAATTACAGAGGGACCGGAAGTGGAAAAATGGGCAAACGGATTGGAAAACTATACCTTCGAAGAAAACAATGGAACTACAAGCGTTACTGTTGACCTAGACACTGCCGAAGATTTTTCAGATTATATGAACGAGATTTACCCAAAAGCACTCGGCAAGCTGAAAGAGATATGTGAAAAATAACAATTTATAAATATCTTAAAAAAAACAAAACACATGATATTAAACGGCATTGAAAATTATTATCCGCTCGAAGTAGGCTGCGGATGGGTTTATTTATGTAAGGATGGCTCAACTTATACCAATATGATTACAGCGGTTAATCCGGCTAATCCCACTGAATTTACAATGGTTAATTCTTTAATTAATAAGAATACTCTTTTCCGTAAAGAAGGTAATAATTATGTGACTGATTCGTTTGAGCCCGGCACCATTAATACTTTATTAAAAGATAATGCTGCAGTTGGCGATACATGGGAAGTAAAATTTAAAGCCAATGGTATCGACAGCATTTTAATTATGACCGTAAAAGAAATTGGCCTGGTAAAAGAAGTGAAAGGCAAAACCTTTGAAAACGTGATGATGATTGAAGCCGAAAGTAAAATGCTTATTAACGGCAATTTAATGGCTCTCAATTTCTTTACCCAATATTATTATTGCAAAGGAATAGGTTTAATCCTCACGACTTCCTCAATGGGAGATGAACAAGCTTTAATTGATTGTATCTTTCCTGAAGGCTAATTGAATTTGTATCCTAAAATCCTTATTTTTACCTCAATTAAAAAATAATTTATGTTGAAACGTTTTTCTCTTTTACTGATCAGTTTTCTTTCATTAAACGCCATTTCCCAAAACAAACATTTTGTTGAAGAAGTAGCCATGTACCATTTGGATAGCTTAACCAGAAGCAATGCCGACTTTAAATTGGTTTTGTATTACACCAAAGGCTTTATGGTAGCTGCTAAAACAAGCGTAAAAGATACAGTCGATTTTAAAATCAACAGACCCGTGAACATGACTTCCGTGTTTAAAGATTTGACCCTGGTAGAAAAAGAAAAACTGACAAACTTTCCTTTTCAAGAGGCTAAACTCAAAAATAAAAATTACACCACCCTAAATATTTATCACTATATGAAAGTCGGTGAACTCTATTATTGTTTTTTTGATGTACAAAGACAATTCGACGGTCATAATATTTTATTGGTGATGAATTCTAAGGGAGATTTGATCCGCTATAAGCTTCAGGCTTATAAAAATTAATCCGCTTTATTAATACAGCAGCGTTTTGAAATACATAACACGCACAATTTGGATTCTATCGCTGGTGAGTTTATTCGCTGATGTGGCGAGTGAAATGCTCTACCCGGTTATGCCGATTTATTTGAAAACAATTGGCTTTTCGGTTGTATTGATTGGTGTTCTCGAGGGCGTAGCAGAAGCGGTTGCCGGATTAAGCAAAGGTTATTTCGGTAAACTTTCCGACAGCACAGGCAAACGAACACCATTCATACAACTCGGTTATTTATTAAGCGCTCTGTCAAGACCAATGATGGTGATTTTTGTTTATCCCCTCTGGATTTTTACAGCAAGAACACTCGACCGCTTCGGAAAAGGATTAAGAACAGGCGCACGGGATGCTATGTTATCTGACGAAGCCACACAAAAAACAAAAGGAAAAGTATTTGGCTTCCACCGCTCCATGGATACTTTTGGTGCGGTATTAGGACCTTCCCTCGCCCTTCTTTATCTTTATTATTTCCCTGAAGATTATAAAACACTTTTTCTGGTAGCCTTCATTCCGGGTCTAACCGCTTTTTTTGCAACACTCTTATTGAAAGATAAAAAACCGGCGGAGTCAAAACCGAAACACAAAGTCACTTTCTTTTCGTTTATCAATTACTGGAAACAAAGTCCGGCCGTGTACCGCAAATTAGTGATTGGTCTTTTGGTTTTTACTTTATTCAACAGCTCAGATGTTTTTCTTTTATTAAAAGCCAAGCAATCCGGACTGGATGATACCACCATTATTGGCATGTACATTTTTTATAATCTGATTTATGCTTTGTTTGCTTTTCCAATCGGGATTCTTGCAGATGGTATCGGATTAAAAACTATTTTCATATCAGGACTTGCAATGTTTGCTGTGGTGTATTTCGGAATGGCCTTCAATACCAATAAATATTTATTTTTCGCCTTATTTTTTGTGTACGGACTTTTCTCAGCCGCCACCGAAGGAATTGCAAAAGCATGGATTTCCAACATCACGGCAAAAAAGGATACAGCAACGGCTATCGGTACTTTTACGGGATTTCAGAGCGTTTGTGCCATGTTAGCTAGTTCATTCACGGGTTTAATCTGGTTTTACTTTGATGCGTCGACAGCTTTCATCACCACAGGAATTGTAACTGTATTTGTAATGTTTTATTTAATGACGGTTGCAAAACCTCCAACAATAGCTGTTGAAGTTATAGAAGCTGAAACTAAACCTGTTATCAAAGGCTAAATTGTTACCTTTGTCATTATGGATGAGCAGGGACCAAAAAAACCAAGGAGAGTTCGCTATAAAGGCACACATCCAAAATCTTTCAAAGAAAAATACAAAGAACTGAATCCGGAGCAATACGCGGCGGATATTGAAAAAGTTATTCAACAAGGCAAAACACCTGCCGGCATGCACCGCTCTATTTGCGTAAAAGAAATTTTAGATTTCCTGAAAATAAAACCCGGACAAGTCGGATTAGATGCTACGCTTGGTTACGGCGGACATAGTTTAGAAATATTAAAACTCTTAGGCAAAAAAGGAAAATTATTCGCTACGGATGTCGACCCTTTTGAATTACCGCGCACAAAAGAACGTTTAACTAATTTAGGTTACGGCGAAGATGTT
>CAZRNW010000509.1:0-3171 GCA_964601535.1 uncultured Flavobacteriaceae bacterium | reverse complement strand
CTACCGTTTTGCGGATAATTATGGGAATAAGGACACCATCTATTTCGATCAAACAGTGGAAGATGTTAATGCAGCGCTTTTATCTTATTGTCTCGACCCCATTACTTTTACCAACGAATATTATTTCAGAGTAGGGCTCGGTCATAGGTTAGATGTTGGTTACCGTAATTGCGGCGATGCGCATGGCGTTGATATGATGTATCAGTTTTTAGGTGGTACAGGAACATTTAAAGATTCGGAGTATGATGGTATGTATGGAAGTGTTGGTTTTCAGTACGGACACCAAACTTTTAAAATAATGAACAACCGGATATTTAACCGTTTCGAGCGTTTATTTGGAATTAATATGAGGCGGCAGGATTTTACGATTCCTGTTATTTTCAGCAAATCGTGGGGCCCTGAGGAAAGAACCGGTTGTGTTTCTTTTGGACTTACTTACACGCATTCATTTATAAAATATAAAATCGCACCTAAAGGGATTTATTATTTGAATGAATACGATACGGGAATTCCGCCACAATTATTAGAGCCTGTAGAAGCAAAGGTAAATTATGGCTCCTACGGAACCTTTGTAAATTTTAAAGTGGGAGTGAGGTACGTATTCTTTAATCTGTCAGTTGCAGCTTATTACCAGAACTTCGGTAAGTATCCTTTGATGGGCGGAAAAACAACTTCGTTTGAAGGGTTTAGCATTGTACCCTCGTATGGTGTGCAATTTAATATTCCTACTAAAAAGAAGAAGAAGAAGGCAGAGTGGGATAGTTAATCTATAATAGTGATTAAAGGTTCCTTATCATTATCCCAATCATCATTTTTTCTTCTGCAAGTCTTTTTTTCCTTTGGAACAACCGTCTGAATGTTTTTTTGTCTTCCTAAACGCAAGCATATTCCAAATTCAGAACCTATACCTGTTAAGCTTGTTGAAATACTGCCACTGCTCTTGGCATCGGAAATTGGATTTGGTCTGTTAGGTTCTTTTATAAAACCTTTATAGCCATATATCATTGCCATAAGCCCCCAGCGTTTTGAAAAATACCATCTTGCACGCGCTCCGGTACGGATAACTCCACCTCGCCCATGATAACTGTATAGTGCCTGAGGGCAGTCTAATTGATAATTTTGACCATAAGTAGCACCCATTACTTTAAAATACCCCGCAGAACCAAAAACAGAAAAATCAAATCTTTTGGTTGTAAAGTAGTGATACGAAACATCAAACGTATAATACTTTGTTGAAATTGCCATCATGTGTTCATTAAGTTCTTCCGAAATATTCTGCCTGTAAAATTTATTGGTATTCACACTTAAATTATCACTGCCGCGCGTAATACCTAAACCAATTTTATCGGTAAGACCATATTCTGTAATTGTTGGATCAATGTTCGCGTCGAGCACCTCTGAGTGTATTGGTGTACCATCACTTGCCTTCGTTTCATAAAGAACTTTGCTTGGCCCGCCGGTTACACTTGTAATTACACAATATTTATGAAAAGCTTTAGGGCCTTCTTGCGCGGTAGCGACTAAGGTTAGCGTAAGTACCAAAGTGATTGATAAAATTCTGTTTTTTCTCATGAATTCCGGTTTTAATAATTTAAGAACGGCAAATCAGGGATTTTATTGCCTTTATTAAAGGTAGTGAATTTTAAAGCGACGAAATGTTAATTAACAAATCCCTATTAATCTTTGAATCTCATCAATTGCGCTCGTGTGAAGGTCCACTCCGGTGTTTTTAGAAAAGGACCGAAATTAGTAGAGTACCAGGGACTGAGAATATCAGCAGGCATTCCGTTTTTAAGAATGTGAATTTCCTGTGCGGGCATATAGCTTTGTGCGAGCATAAAAAGTTTTACATCAGTTTTAGAGTCTTCAACAACATCAACAATAATTACTGCATGTCCGGGTGAACCGCCTTTAATAAAAACATCTCCGGGTTCCATATCTTCAATATCAATTGGTTTTAATTCTTTGCTTAACGACATAGAGCCTGCATAAGTAAACACAAGATCGAGATATTCTCTAAAGGCTTTGTATGAATTATCTTCTTTGGCGGTTTTTACCCAGGCATTTGTTTTGACTTGAAAGCGATAGCCTTCCGCATATTTTTCCCACTCGGCTTTATTTCCATTGGTGAAATTGAAATGTATTTCATCGAAACGTTCTGCCTTAAACAAATATTCTGCGCGCAAACGCATTACGGCATCCGCGCATTGCTGCAAATCTCTGCTGCCAACATCAATATTTATTACAGCTTCATAAACGTTTTCCGGTTGTTTTATTGAGCCATCGTAAGTATGAACTTTTTCTCCGGCCGGTTTAAGTGGAAGTGCTTTTAAATAATATTCGAAACTGCCAGTTGAATAATTTTTGCGTTTATATCCTTCAGGAGGGGAAAAACGTTCTTCGATGGTTTTGCCTTTGCCGTTAATTATTTTTGAATTAGTCTGCGATTGGCAGCTTAATAATAATACGCAAAATATTACGACAAAGGATTTAGGCATCTACCAAATGTAAAAAACCCCCTGAACTTAATCAAGGGGTTTACACATAAAAACAGGTGAAGTAGAACAATTACACTTCACCTTTTAAACAATTAATTGAAATTAGCTAAGCGTACACCTACGCTAAAAGGATACATTTCAGGTCCTTTATTATGCTGAAACATTTCGTTTAAGCCGTATTGGGCGAAAATGGTAAAGTTGCCATATCCGACGCTAGCGTAAGCATCTGCATGAAAAGGATTGATGTTGTAGCTATCATTACGGATTTGCTTATTAGTATCACCGTTTTTCACAACAATTTGTTTGGTACGGGCACCCATTAAATATTTACCAACTACACCAATACATATATGAAACGATTTATGTGGATTTGCATTGGTATTAAAATCAAGAAGCACCGGCCAGGTAATATTATAAGTTGTTAAGCGGTTTTTCTTGTAAGAGAAAGTTCCTGTTGAATCAACATTTCCCCAGGTAAAAGAACTATCCGGGTTTAATTTTACTTTGTTTGCAAATTGGTAGCGGTTAAAATCAAAACCTAAACCGGTACATAAGTTCATGTAATTTTTAACGATGTGAATGTTTTGTTGCCAGATGTTTATTTGCCAGTTAAATGAACGGCTGTAATCTAATTCTAAATAATTGTATGGTTTGTTGATGTAGAAACTTTGAT
>CAZRNW010000508.1:0-3203 GCA_964601535.1 uncultured Flavobacteriaceae bacterium | reverse complement strand
AAATTTTTAGAGCAGAACAACATCAACGTTCATTATCATTTTAAACCGAAGGATGATGATGAGAAGAATATTTAGTGTTTGGGGCTTACCCTTCGGGTCGGGCTGCTACGGGCTCCGCTATCGCTGCGGTTTTTTGCCGAAAAGGCAAAAGAACTAAACCCTCCGCATCCCTAAGCCAAAAATAATTAAACGCCTTTATAAAACTCAACCAACTCAATTGCCTGTTTCGCCTCTGTAACATCATGAACACGCAAAATCGAAGCGCCATTTAAAAGTGCGATCGTATTTAAAACTGTCGTTCCATTTAGAGCAGTGACCGGATTAGTATGAATCACTTTATTAATCATACTTTTTCTGGAAACTCCCGTTAAAATTGGAAAACCTAATTCTGAAAATTGCGGTAAATGTTTTAAAAGCTGATAATTGTGTTCGGTTGTTTTTCCAAAACCAAAACCAACGTCCAAAATAATTTTATGAAAATTTCTTTGCGCTAAATATTCAATTTTTTCTTCTAATTCACGCTTCACTTCATACACCACATCACCGTACTCCGGATTTTGCTGCATGGTTTGCGGTGTGCCTTGTATGTGCATCAACACATAAGCGACATCCAGTTTCGAAACCACCTCAAACATCCCCTCATCAAAATTCCCACCGGAAATATCATTTATAATATCCGCTCCTGCTTCAGCTGCTTTTTTTGCGATGGAAGAACGGTAAGTATCTACCGAAATAAAAATATCCGGAAATTTTTTTCTTAATTCCTTTAAAACCGGTTCCAGTCTCACCCACTCTTCTGTTTCATCTATCTCTTTGGCATTTGGTCGTGATGAAGCCGCACCTATATCAATAATATCAGCACCCTGCTTTATTTTTTCTTCCGCATCGCGCAAAACATCACTTACATCACTGTATTTCCCTCCATCATAAAAGCTGTCGGGCGTTAAATTAATGATGGCCATTATTAAAGGCTTTGTGAACAAAAGCTTTTTAGCATTTATTTGGTAGTGATTTGGTATATTTTCTTTAATTTTAGTGCTCATTATGCAGACTACAAGTGTTCAATACGATAAGGCCATAAAGCTATGCAAAGATATCTTTTTAAAAAAGATGAAAGATTACGGCACGGCATGGCGCAATTTACGACCAACTTCGCTTACCGACCAAATTTTTATTAAAGCCCAGCGCATAAAGAGCATAGAAAGCAAAGGCACTCAAAAAATAGGTGATGATATTAAGGGTGAATATGTAGGCATTATCAATTATTGCATTATTGCCATGATTCAGCTCGAATTGGCTGATGATACACGGGTTGAATTACCTTCCGATGAAGTAGAGCGCCTCTTTGATAAACATGTTGCTGCCACTAAAAAATTGATGGAAGATAAAAACCACGATTATGGCGAGGCCTGGCGTGATATGCGTTTAAGTTCACTCACAGATTTGATTTTAATGAAGGTTTTCCGCGTCAAGCAAATTGAGGATAATATGGGAAAAACCATCATTTCAGAAGGCGTTGATGCCAATTATATGGATATGATGAATTACTCCGTTTTCGCCCTTATAAAGCTGGATAGTTAAAAAAGCTGTTAGTTAAAAAACGCTAAAGTCTTTAATTCTAACATTCAGGTTTCTATATTTGATATGAACGAAGAAATTTGAAAATTCAAAAATTTGAAGATTCGAAAATTAATATCTGTTTCCGATAATCAAATCTTCAAATTTTCAAATCTTTAAATAAAACCTTATGAAAAAATTTCTATCCTCTAAATTATTCCGCGCTATCTGGTCAATTGGTTTAGCTGCATTGTTTTATTTTATTTGTCCGCCTTGTTTCAGCAAAACTACGCTTGCCATTATTTTAGGAATTTTATTAATTCTGATTAACGGCTCAGCATTAATTGCGCGTTCACCATGGCCAACGCATATTGCGCGTATTTTGGTGGGAGGTTTATTTATTTTTTCGGGATTTATTAAGGCGAACGACCCTCTTGGTTTTTCTTACAAGCTCGAAGAATATTTTGAAGTATTTAAAGGTGATACAGGCTTAGCCATGTTCGAATGGTTTGCTCATATTGCTTTACCATTGGCAATTATTATTTGTGTGAGTGAAATGTTATTGGGAATTATGTTGCTGATTGGTTACAAAAGAGATTTGACTTTGTGGTTATTATTCGCTCAAATCGCGTTCTTCACTTTCTTAACTTTCTATTCGGCTTGTTATAACAAAGTAACACATTGCGGTTGTTTCGGTGATTTCTTGAAATTAAAACCCTGGGAAAGTTTCTGGAAAGACATTGCTCTTCTGATTTTAATCACGCTTTTATTTGCAGGAAAAGAACATATCAACGAATTAATGTTCCCTACTTTATTAGGAACTGTATTTTTGGTTGGTGCAGTAGCCTCAGTTGCATTCCCAATGTATGCTTACCGCAATTTACCGCCGCTAGATTTCAGAGCTTATGCTATTGGCATGAACATTAAAGACAATATGAAAGCGGGTGCGGATTATCAACCCGCTGTTTACGAATCAGGTTTCATTTATGAAAATTTGAAAACAGGCGAGAAAAAAGAGTTCACCATGAAAAATTATCCATGGCAGGATACTTTAAACTGGAAATGGTCTGCAACATCAACCATATTAATTAAAGATGCGGTTAATCCTCCAAAGATCACAGACTTCACCGTAAACAGTTTAGATGGCGTAAATATTACCGACAGCATTCTAAATAACAAAGATTACAGTTTCTTTTTGGTATGCTACGATATTACAAAAACGGAAAGCAACGAATCGCTTCACGCTAAACTCAGCGACTTGTATACATTAGCAACCAAGGATGGTAAGAAAATTATCGGCATGACTTCTTCAGGGGCCAAAGAAATTGATGAGTACAAACATGCCCACAATGCATTGTATGATTTTGCAACTGTAGATGGCATCGTTTTAAAAACCATGATTCGCAGTAATCCCGGTTTAATTTTAATGAAGAACGGTACTGTTGTAATGAACTGGCATTGGAGAAATATTCCTTCTTATAGTGAGATTAAGGATAAGTACATGAAATAGATAGCCGCAATGCTTGAATGCAGGGTTTCAATTTGTCATTTTTCTAAAATTAATCTTTTCAATTCTTAGGAATATTCTGTTACTTTTTGCGCCGCCAAAAAGTAACCAAAAAGCTCTTGATTCCTGAAGGTGATTT
>CAZRNW010000507.1:0-3205 GCA_964601535.1 uncultured Flavobacteriaceae bacterium | reverse complement strand
AGAAAAATAACGGTTCCATCTCTCCTAAGTAAACAATTCGGCCTGTTCTTACTTTGCTTCATTTTTTCAGCAGCTTTTTCCCGGAAGGATTCTGTCACTTTTTACCTGAACAAATTAACTTCAGTTCACACTAAAAAGGAAAAAGCAGCCTCCTATGTAAAACTCGGAAACCTTTACCTTAATAAAAATCTTGATTCTTCGAAATATTGTCTTGCGCAAGCTGATTTATTATTTGCGAGACATAAAATTTATCAGGACAAAAACGAAAACCGCTTAAAAGCAGAAATCATCCTTCTCGAAGGAGATATATTGATAAAAGCAGGCAAACTTGCCGAAGGTGAAAAAATTTATTACGATTTGCTTACAAAACAGGAGGAGTATATCACCATCCATGAACAAGCATACTGTTTACTTCAATTAGGCGTTGTAAAAGATTACCAGAGTAATGCTGTATCATCAGTAAAATATTACAATAAGGCTTACCAGATTTATGACAGCATAAAAGACAATAAAGGGACCTCTGAGTGTCTTAATAATCTGGCTGTTATTTTTTACAGGCAGGGGGAGATTGATAAGGGAATAGAATACCTTGAAAAAGGTTTAGAACTCAGACGGGGTATTTCCAGCAAATCAGAATTAGCCGATTTAATGATCAATCTTGGTTCGATGTACTTACTAAAAAATAAGACGCAACTTGCTTATAAATATTACTCAGAGGGTCTTGATTATTATACAGCGGAAAAAAACACCTGGGGTATTGCGTACGCTCTTAAAAGTTTAGCGAAGTATTATATACTGGTTAAAGATTATGACCAGTCCTTAACTTTGTGTGATGAGATTCTTGAAAAATATTCGGTGCGTACAGACAGTTCTGCTATCTGCATGATTAATTCGATAAGAGCTGAAGCCAATTACATGAAAGGCGATTTCAAAAAAAGTATTGAGCAGGCTCAATTAGCTTATGATATCGCAATAAAATCAGATGTGGCAGCCAGAGTAAGAGAATCGACAAAAATACTAAAGGATGCCTATGCGGCGGTTAACAATTATAAGGAAGCTTATAAATACTATAACATTTATGTTATTATGAGGGATAGTCTCGCTAATAACCACACTGAAAAGGAAACGCTGAAACAAAGATTAGAAAAAGAAAAAGCGGATGAGCAAAAATCGTACGAACAAGATCTTAAGATTAAAGAATCGGAAGCTAAGCGGAAGAACCTTATTCTGATTTTTACTTTGGCGGGATTGATTCTGATATTAATTTTCTCCGGTTTGCTTTTCAAAAAATTCAGGGAGACTAAAAAACAAAAGAAAATTATTGAAGAACAAAAACTGGAGGTAGAACATAAACAAAAAGAAATTGTGGACAGCATTAATTACGCGAAACGTATTCAGCGCGCCCTTCTTCCTACCGAAAAATACCTTTCCAAGCACATCAAAAAATAAAGCCTAAAGCGAAAAAACGGATTTATTGGGTAAAATTGTCCGAATTTCGTTTTCAATTTAATCGACTGTATTCCAGTTATTTATATCGACAACAAACGCTTACAAACGAATCTATCCGTCTACAACTATTTATTATACGACTCCCGTTTTTTACCCACCATACCTTTGTCCTCGTCGAAACCAAACAACCGTTGCAACGAAGTTTTAGTAGACGCAAAAAGTAAATAATAATTAAATAATGTAAAACAGTCCGCCTCAGGTGGACACAAAAAAACAAAAAATGATGAACACAGTAAAAAACCGCGTACAATTAATCGGCAATTTAGGAGCAACACCCGAAGTAAAAAATTTAGAAAACGGAAACAAAGTAGCGCGCTTTTCGGTAGCAACTTCGGAAAATTATTTAAACAAAAAAGGCGAAAAGATTACAGCCACACAATGGCATAATGTTGTAGCCTGGGGTAACCTTGCAGGCATCGCATAAAAACTATTGCAAAAAGGAAATGAAGTAGTAATCGACGGCAAATTAAGCTCCCGCAGCTATACAGCAAAAGATGGTGCTAAAAAATACATCACTGAAGTGGTGGCATCTGAACTTTTCTTAAACAAGAATAAATAATCTCAAAAATTAAAAACAAAACAATTAATAAACCCGGGGTGAAGCGTGCCTGGCTCTGCTTCACCCCAATTAAAAAATAGAAATTATGATGACAATGAAGAACCGCGTACAATTAATAGGGCATTTAGGTGCAGCACCCGAAGTAAAAGAATTTGAGAACGGTAACAAGATGACGCGTTTTACTGTAGCAACTTCGGATTATTACACAAATAAAAAAGGCGAGAAAGTTTCAGAAACACAATGGCATAATATTGTTATGTGGGGCAAACTGGGCGAAATAGCCGAAAAATACCTTGAGAAAGGTTCACAGGTGGTAATCGACGGGAAATTAACTACCCGCAATTACACCGATAAAGAAGGTGCGAAAAAGTACTTTACTGAAATAGTAGCGAATGAAATGATGATGCTGGATAAAAAACAGTAAAGCTTTTTCGCCTGAAATAAAAAACCCCGAGCCGTAACTCGGGGTTTTTTTATCGATAACTTTTTAACTCTTAATTATTGTTCTGAATAAATATTTTCTT
Organism: uncultured Flavobacteriaceae bacterium; assembly: GCA_964601535.1. Taxonomy (GTDB): domain Bacteria; phylum Bacteroidota; class Bacteroidia; order B-17B0; family Aurantibacillaceae; genus JAHEYG01. The sequence goes on along the minus strand of CAZRNW010000507.1, from coordinate 613 downwards.
TGTTGTACGCTTATCATTAGCGATAACATTCACCATAATGATTTGGTCTTTAGCATTTAAATCAAGATAATATTTTCCGGAAACACACTCTACTTGTTTAGGAGTCATTAATTGCTGCCCAAGAATATTATTTGCACTGATAACAGCTTTAGTGTTTTTTTCAAAACTTAAATCAACATAAACACCGTTATTATCCTGCTTCACAAATACATTTTCAGTGGCTGAAGCAATATTGTTAACACCGGCCGTAATGTTTGCGCAAACTGTTAATTCAAAACGTGCAGTGGTTGCAGTGTCGCTCAAAATACAAACGTAATCACCCAATTTTAAATCCTGAGTAACGTTTAATAATTTGTCCTTTAAAACAACGCAGGTTCCTGGTGCAAGATTATTTAAATCAACTCCGCTGATGGTGTGCTGACCTGTTGCGTAAACTTTCGCTAATACCGGAATAACGGCCGGACCAGTTATGGCAAACGGTAAACTGTTAATGGAATAATCTGTGTTTCCGCCCTGGGTTGAAATTGTGGTACGAACTGTCCAAGGGTTTTTACCATATCCTGCATAACCCGGAGAATCGAAATATTTAATTGCATCTAATCCATTATCGAAA
>CAZRNW010000506.1:0-3209 GCA_964601535.1 uncultured Flavobacteriaceae bacterium | reverse complement strand
AAGCTCCCTGATCGATTCTAACGGCATCATTAGACGCATCCCGATGGCCATAGAACGCATCGGCATATCCAGATTGGCCCTTTTGCAGGGTTTCTAATAAACCGGTCCTGAATCGAGTTATGATTGTCAGTAAAACCCTCCCAGGTTCAAGGCCCGCACTCTCCCGGAGTGTGGGTCTTTCTTTTTGTATAATGACAAGATGAGACAAGCAATCGAGAATCGATTACATGAATTGATGACAGAAATTGATAACCTAAACGGTGAAAAGCAGGCCCTTAAAGCAAGGGATGAAGAGATCCAAGTACGGATGCACCAATTAGTTGGAGCTATCTATGAGCTACAACAACTAATTAGTCTGGAGAGTCAACCTTCTGAGAAGCAGGTGCCTTCGGGGAAGCCTGAGGATCCTTTTGAGACGGCGGATTGGACTCGTCAATCGACTCGCCCTTCTGAAGGTGCCGACCTAAATATCCACCAAGGGCTGCCAGAAGAAACTGAAAAGAATAGTCCGCAGCAGTCTTAACTTGAAGCAGAGCTTCAGTTGTCATTACGAAAGCTCCTGCCCATTTAGCAACTGATGCAGCTAGCATAAACATAATACAAAAACCAAACATACCAGCAGAAAATACAACTAATGCGGCAGTAATAGAACCTTTACCTGTACGTGGATCACGTACGGTTGGAACAGGAACGCCATATTTATTCATCTTATCGACAAATGCTAACCATCTTTTAGAAAGTTCGTTAATCATAACCACAACCTTTTAAAAAATCTGAGCACATTTTTGCTGGAGTAGCCATTGAATATTTTTTATATCCAGCTATTTCGCCACCTAATTCATTACAAAAAAACTTATTATCTGATTGCCAAGCATTTTCTTTTGGAAATGAGACTTTAAAAGTCAAATGAAGCGAGAAGCGCCAAGCAAAATAAGCTATACCAAGCCAATCATACTTCTTTCCCCAATAAGTTTTGATTTTTGTTAAAACTTGCTCCATATCGTGATCTACTTTAGAATCTATTTTATAACAAAGCTCATTTTTACTTAACCAATTAGAATATGGAACTATTCGAACACCAGTATCTAAAACAGATTCTAAGACAAAAGGTTCTGGACAGTTTTCTAAATATATTAAAATCGCCATATGTGAGGGTACTTTTTCTAAATCTTTAACCAATAAGCCACTAGCCCAAGCTATTGCTTTGGAACCTACTTGTTTATTTCTAGAAAAAAGATAAGATATTTTCATACTACTCTAATACTTTATGTAATCTTAAATTTAGGACTAAGGATCTTTCAGATGGAATTGAACAAGCCTCGTATTTACATCTAATTATCAACCCCGCAAACAATTTAGCCGGATATTCTAAGTTAAGACTAAATTGTACCTGCTGATCTTCAGACATCCCCCAATCGGTGATAAATTGATTAACAACACCATATGTAGGATGAACAATTTGTAAGGTAACTTTATCGCCAATCTTAGCCTCTTTAACTATTAAAACTCCACCTGTCATTAAATGATCTTCTGTTAAAGTTAAGTCTGAATTAACTGTTTGATTTTCTGTTACATTGCCTCTAATAGCTAAACCATTAAAATTAAGCTTACTTTTCACAAATTCAGATGTTTTTTCTGGATTAAATGTTGTATTGATAGGCATTATTCCTCCGACCACTCAATAGATATTTGTATTACTCCGCCAGCTATAGTGACAGCATTTAAATTTATAGCCAATAACTCTGAAGTACCTCTTAAAGTTATAGGCTGACCAATTTCTGAGTATTGCCAAATCCATGGAACAACAGCACCACCATTACCTTGAGCATTTGATGGCGTTTGAACTGGAAAACTCACTCTACATGAATAAATTTCCCCAACCTCAGTACCAAGAGTTGGATTGGTTGTATAAGCTCTTACTTGAGCTGTTGCTATACTATTAGTTGAATCAAATGGAACAATAGTTCGCAAAGTAGATGTTCCGCCAGTATTTGCTGTCGATCTTTTTATAAGTCTTATTAAGTCGTGAGCGTGAGCTGTTCGATTCCCTGTTACTGTTATTTTATGAACATAAATTGTTTTTGTTAATGAGCCTATAATAGTAAATATATCTGTAGCACTTGCTGCTGGAGTTATATTTGTAATAGTTGCTGCATATGTTTGTCTAATTTTAGGTATATTTCTAGTTATCAGACCTATAGAACCATTAGGAATTGAATCAGTATTTGCTGAATTGACTGCAAGAGTTTCTACACCTGATGAATCAGATCCTACTACCTTTACCGATTGTGCTGCCTGTGTGTCACTTAAATCAGCCATTTATCCTCTTATTAGATTTCATGTCCACTTATAGTCGAATAAACATCTTGAGCTTGATTGTCTCTATTTGTTCTTATTACACGAACTCTAACGCCAGCAGCAACAGAGATATTTTCTCTGATTGGTAGTTCAATATTTGTGTCTGATGTTGAGTTAAAACCTACAAACCTAGTTGTAAAAACACCAGTAGCTACGCCAGTTTCAATTTGAACTTCGATCTTCATTTTTCCAGATGCACTAGCCCAAATTTGAGATAACTTTAAGATCATTAAAGCTGTTACTGTGTAATCATGATTACTAGAAGCGCCAGCAGCTACTGCAGCTACTGTATTGTAGTCATTTACCTCAGTGCCCTCAGAATCAACCGAAGTAACAGGTAGTGGATTGGCGGCGCTAAAAACTGCACCGTTCTCATCATGTAATGAAATATCTAAAAGGCGCTTTGTACCGTTAGTTACAGAAGTTAAACGTTGAGTTTGAGTAGTATCTCCAGGGGTTGCATTACGCTCACTAGCAATAAGACCAAGGTTACCTGGTTTTGTATTGTTGGCAACATCATAAACACCGTCGGGAGTTAGAGCACCGATTTCACTAAGACGTAAAACCTCATCACCACCAGCAGGATTATTTCCATGCACTTCAACATGGGCATTCTTATCAGAGTCTACAGACATCTGATTAGAACCACCAGGTGTTCCATCTATAACCTTAACTATGACTTTTTCATCAACTCCATCAGACTCTGATCTAATGGGTAAACCACTATTATAATCAGCCATCGTTATTCTCCTTTAGCTTCCTTAAGCTTTAATTTTAATTCTTCTTCTTTAATAAGCTGTGCATTTATATGCTCTTTTAAACGAGCAATATCATGGTCACGCTCAATAATT
>CAZRNW010000505.1:0-3210 GCA_964601535.1 uncultured Flavobacteriaceae bacterium | reverse complement strand
CGCCTTGCTGATGTTTCATTGGCAACGTTGCGGCATATTTTTGTTTCGAAGGGCTATAAAACACTGGTTCCTATTCTTGGTTTCTTCGAAGTATTGATTTGGTTAATCGCCATCCGCCAAATAATTAATAATGTTGATAGTTTAGTGTGTTATATTGCCTGGGCAGGAGGATTCAGTGCGGGAACTTATTTAGGAATGTACATAGAGGAAAAACTCGCTCTAGGCCTTCAAATCATCCGCATTATTACCAATGATGATACGGATAATCTGATAGAAGCATTCAAAAAAAGCAATCAGGGAATTACGGTGGTGAACGGACAAGGAGCGATGGGTCCCGTGAAAATAATTTTCACTGTTATCAAACGGACTAATAAAGCAGAAATAATTAAATTAATTGAAGAACATGCCCCTAATGTTTTTTATTCAGTAGAAGAAATAAAAAATTCGGAGCACGGTATTTTCAGAAATGCAAATAATCCTTCTGCAATAAAAAGAATGCTTTCTTTATCTAAATAAAGTAATTTGCCCGGTACGCGGAGTTTTTTTACCGGTGTTTTTTTCGATGGTCTCTATCCTGTAAATGTAAATATCATCCGGACATAAATTGCCTTTATAGCGTCCATCCCATTTTGCATTTACATTCGTACTGGTAAACACTACATTTTCCCAGCGGTCTTCAATAGTAATGCTGTAATAACTGTAATCGCAGGTTAAATGCGGGTAGAAATAATCGTTTTTACCGTCTTCGTTGGGCGTAAAACTGTTTGGCACCAGAATTTCGCAATCGCAGGCTTTCAGTTTTACATTTACACTGTCGAAACTAACCCCGCAGGTTTTGCTTTCGGTCTTCACCCAATAAATTCCTTCCTTATGCGGTACAATGCTGTTGGTTGTTGAACCATTATTCCATGTAATTTTACTTCCCACTGCAGGTTTTATACTAAGCGATTTATTTTCATCACTCATACAAAACGTCACTTCATTACCAAAGTTAGGTGTTGAAGCTTTGTAAAAATTAACCGTGAATGCCTGAGTTACTGCGCAGCCTTTATTATTTATTTTAACAGAATATTTCCCGGGAGATTCCACTCGTATACGGGCACTTGTTTCATCAGTGCTCCATAAATAAGTATATGCATTGTTCTTTATTCCTATAAGCGCGCTGTTCGTGCAAATTAAAGTATCGTTAAACTTAAGTTTTGGTTTTTCATAATATTTAACAAAGCAACTGTCGGTGTAAATATTGTTATTGCTGTTAATCTTTAAATAATATTTTCCTTCGTCACGTGCAGGTAATACTTTGTAATTATCTTTAATGGAGCTTGGTGTGCGCCAGTGAAAAGTAGCAGTTTTGGCGAAAGTACTGCTTTTTCCCTCGAGAAAAGCGGTATCGCCTTTACAAATACCAACCGTATCAGGAAGTAAATTGAGTTGCGACTTCCCGTAAACGCAAAGCAGAATTAAAGTATATGTAATTAATTTTTTCAGTTTACAGTTCGAGTGTTATGGTAATTATAGTTCCATGATTTTTCGGGTTCAACGTACTTTTATCTTCCATTTTTACGCTTTGTTTCTTATTATAAAGCTTCGAATTTAATTCGAGGATGTTTGAAATAGTTGATGTTCCCAATGATTTATGGCTGCTTTTCGCGTGTTCTTTGGCTTTTATTAAACCAATGCCGTCGTCTTCAATGGTGATAATCAATTCATTCTTTTTGTTTTTCTTAAAGCGTATTGTTAAAGTTCCGTGCTCATGTTTCGGTAAAATACCGTGGATGATTGAGTTCTCGGCGTGTGGCTGTATAATCATGTTCGGAATGGAAATTTCGTCAACGTTAACTGCATCATCCACTTCAATCTTAAAATCAAATTTATTTTTAAAGCGTTCTTTTTCCAAATCCAGATAATAATTAAGGCGGGTCACCTCATCACGCAATAAAATCCTGCTTTGCGCAGCGCGTTCAATAATCATTCTTATCAAACGTGAGAATTTCGCAAGATATTCGCTAGCTTTTAAACTATCATTCAAATTAATGTAGTTTTGAATGGAAGTTAAAGAGTTAAAAATAAAATGCGGACTTAACAAAGAGTTCATGGCCTGGTGCTTCAATAAATTAATTTGCTGTTCATCTTCAATCCGTTTTTTAGCTTTCTTCTTAACGTTCTTTACCCAGAAGTAGCTAACAGTGATTATCAAAAATAATGCCGCAATACTGCCAATAATGTAAAGCCAGGCAGTTTCTTTAAAGGCCTCTTCTTTTTCAATATCGATAATAACCGGAGCGCTCCAGTTAATATTATCTAAAGAGGTAATAATCTGATAACTGTGTTTTCCGCTTTCAACAGAAGCCACATGCAATTCAAAATCTGTAAAAGATGTAAATGGCTCTTTATCTTTCTTGTATTTAAAATATTGTTTGTTCGGTTTACTGAAAATCGGACTGGAGAACTTGATGGTTAAACTGCTTTGTGAAGCCTTTAATTTTAAAAGCCCCGGCGTGTATGGAATTTCCTTACCATCAATCACCAATGAAATTATCTTTACTCCTTCAGGTTTAAATCTATTTTGAATTAATTCTTTTGTGCTTGCAATTGAAATGCCTCTGTCGGTTGCAATACAGGCTGTTTGTCCGCTAAACACAACATCATTAATTGTATTCGATAATAAGCCACCCGATTTGCTGTATTTAGTAATAGGATATAATTCCATATCACACATAAAAAGCCCGTTCAATGTAGCTAACCAAATGTGATTATCGTAAGCCTTGATTCTTTTTACCGCACTTAGCTTAATTACATCAGAGTTAGTACGCAACTCGGTTATTAGTTTTTTGTCTTCGTAAATACTTAAACCGCCTTCGTGCGCGATGTAAATTTTATTATTAATCAGGCTAATATGATTCACGGGGTAATTGAATGCTGTATCGCCGGCAGTTGTATATTTTTTTGTTTTGAGGTCAGCAACGGTTAATCCACTGGAGGTACCAATAAAAAGTACATTGTCGCGGATAAGCATGGCATTAATTTTAGTCTTGTAATCTGGGTACGAAACAATAGTATCTAAAATCTTTTCTGTTCTAATATTTATTTTATAAACCGTGCCGGATTCTGCAATCAGACATTCGTTTCCGTTAATTAAATAAATATATTTAGAATCTATCGGGGTGAAGCTTAAAACATCTTTACCATTAACTAAATTTCCGACATGCG
>CAZRNW010000504.1:0-3223 GCA_964601535.1 uncultured Flavobacteriaceae bacterium | reverse complement strand
TTCTATCATTCTGCTGAAGATGGGTAATAATTGAGTGGCGAATAAAAAACCAATCATGCCTGCTGCTTCTAATAAACGGAAGCCTTTAGCATAAATTCCCGCTTCTGTTGCACCTACTCCAGGAGGAAGTAACCGTTCAATCATCACTGAATCTAATCGATTGTAAAATGTCATTAACAGAACAAGAATTGCAAATGGAAAACTTTTTTTCAGCATCATCATGCTGAATTTCGAATCCCATTTCAATTTGAATGTATGTGTTTCACGTAACACAATCCAGAAGGTTATCATTGCTGTTAAACTATAACCAATGGTTTGAGCATAAACGTAATTCATTATATCAATTTTCAACCCGAACCAATGCAAAAACAGACCAACGCAAAGAAAAATCATTATTAACCTGTCAAGTACAGAAACAACACTGTCTGTTTTGAACAAATGTAATCCTTGTAAATTAGAACGCAGGTACAAAATGAAACTGATTAAGAATTGGTTTATGGCCAGAATAATTAAAAGCTTGAGGTACCTCGAGTCATAACCAATAAACAAAGCACAGATCATTGTAAGGGCTAAGTATAAAATACCTAAAGCAAATTTTAAAGTAAGTAAACTGCTGAAATGTTTGCTTAACAAATGTGTATTCTGGGCAATATTCTTATTATTGAAATTGGTGAGGCCGAAATCTAAAAAAATACTCAGTAAAAAAGAAAAATTGTACAACGAGCTGTATTCGCCATAGTTTGCATTTCCTACTTCATTCTGAACGTTTGGATCGATGAATAAAATCCAATACGGCTTAATCAATAAGTTTAAAATAATGAGAATGGCAAGATTAACTATGAACTTTCGTTGCTGCATTTTTGCTGGGCTGTAAAGATAACTTTTTTTTGCATTTTTCAGGCATAAAATACTAGCTTTGTGAGGTGCAAATAGCTGTAAATACGCGACTTTTACTCAAAAACCGTCTCGAAGGGATAGGATGGTTTTCTTACCAAACTTTAAAGCGGATTACAGAGGCAAATAAAGACGTGCATTTTGTGTTTTTATTCGATAGGCCTTATAGCGAAGAATTTATCTTTAGTGATAATATTACGCCAATAATTGTTTCGCCACAGGCACGGCATCCGTTTTTATATTATGCCTGGTTGGAATTTGGAATTAAAAGTACATTGAATGGATTAAAGCCGGATTTATTTTTATCACCTGATGGATTTTTAAGTCTGGGTGCAAAATGCAAGCAACTGCCGGTAATTCATGATATCAATTTTTTGCACCATCCTGCCGACAGCAAGTTTTTGACCAGAAGATATTACAACCATTTTTTTCCAAAGTTTGCACAAAAAGCAACCCGTATTGCAACCGTTTCTGAATACAGTAAAAAAGATATTTCTGAAAATTATAAAATTAGCCCTGATAAAATCGATGTGGTTTATAACGGCATTAATTCTTCTTTTAAACCTGTTTCTGATTTGGTAAAAACACAGACGAAACAACGTTTTTCGAACGGAAAAAATTATTTTTTATTTGTTGGCTCATTAAATCCAAGAAAAAATATTTCAAGATTAATTCAGGCTTTTGATGCGTTCAAAAAAGAAAGTAATTCTGATTTTAAATTATTAATTGCGGGTGCGCATGGCTGGGGCGGAAGTGATATTTATAAAACGATTGATGCTTTAAGTTGTAAAGACGATATAGTTTTCACAAACCGCTTAAGTAGTGAAGATTTAGCTAATGTAATGGCTTCGGCATTTGCTTTGACTTTCGTTCCGTATTTTGAAGGCTTTGGAATTCCATTGGTGGAAGCGATGCAAAGTGAAATTCCAATCATCACAAGTAATGTAACAAGTCTGCCTGAGATTGCCGGAAATGCGGCTTTGTTTGTGAATCCCTATGAAGTCAATGAAATAAAAAACGCGATGATGAAAGTAAGTGGCGATGATAATTTAAGATTGAAATTAATTGAAGCCGGTAAGCAACGTAAAAATAATTTCTCCTGGGATAAATCAGCTGATTTACTTTGGAATTCAGTTGAGAAGGCGTTGAGGTAATGTACAAACTCTAAATTTCATTCACCATTTTTGCAATTTTTACAAACGCGTCATCGTCTTTGATAACGTATTGAATAGCGCCATGCTGAATTGTTTTTACAGCCAGACTATATTTTTCCTGACTGGATAACATAATTACAGGAATTTTCGGATAATTTTTTCTTATCGCCTGCAAAATCTCAAGTCCTGTTGCAGCGTCTTTTTGAACTGTATTTAAATAAAAATCTAAAATAATGACTTCAGGATTTTCATCCAGATGTTTTAAGCATTCTTCACCGGTATGAAATACAGATATTTTATGTGCAGCTTTGCGGGTTAAAAAATCGGTTAATGCAGCTGAAAGCATTTCGTCATCATCTACTAAAAAGATTTTCTTGGGCCTCTCGAATTCCATAATTGTATAATTAATCAAGTAAAATTAAATATTTTTTTGATTTATTTGTTAAACTGACAATTCTTTTATTGCCTTATTTATTTGTGATAATAAAATCAGTATGTTTGATTTAGCATCCTCAATTTCAACGCCCTCCCTGCAATGTTGTTCAATTCTAAGCGCAAGGTCTTTCGATTCCTTCATGCCCATCATAATCCATTTGGTTTTGTAACCATGAACTTGATTTGCTATTTCTTCATAGTCTTCTTTCTGGAGTGCGTTGTTTATTTTTTCGGTAAAGGCAGGAGCCGTTGAAAGAAACATATCAATATACTTTTTCATTCTGGCTTTATCCCCTTCACAGAAATTTGTAAGGTAAGTAAGATCGGTTACTGAATCTATTTCGGGTTTGGTGTTTCGTGTTTTGGGTTCCGTGTTTTGGGTTTCGGGTTTAGTGTTTGATATTTTTTGTCCCTTCTGTCCCTTTTGTCCATTCTGTCTTGTATCTTGCGTCCTGTTGTCCTGTTTCCCCGTAGCTTTTGCAATGGCAGAAATTAATTCTGAAGCTTTGAAAGGTTTCGGAACGTAATCATTCATCCCGGCTTCCCTGCATTTATCCAAATCACTTCTGATAACACTTGCAGTTAAAGCAATAATCGGTATTTTGTTTTTTTCAGAGGGGAGTTTCCTGATTAGCCTTGTTGCTTCATATCCATCCATCACCGGCATTTGCACATCCATTAAAACAATATCATAATTATTATTTTGAAGCATTTCAAGAGCTTCTTTACCATTATGTGCT
>CAZRNW010000503.1:0-3226 GCA_964601535.1 uncultured Flavobacteriaceae bacterium | reverse complement strand
GAGTCCATGTGTACCCAATAGGCGCACAAGTACCACTGGAGTTAACATTCATAACGACATTCGGATTGGTACAATTAATTGTGAAACCATTTGAGGTGGCAACATTCACGCTTATGGTAGGTACAGAAGTATTTGATACCACTGCAACTGTTGTTGAAGCGCAACATCCTGTAATTGTGCTGCAGAAATTAGCTGTATAAGTTCCGGGTGCATTTGCACACAATATCATTGGCGTTCCTGTAGGCGGAACAATTTGTCCGGTCGGTCCATCCCAGGTACCAATAATATTCGTGGTTGTTGTAGTAGTTGCCGTAAAAGATTTACATGCGCCATTACATGTTAAAGTTTGTGTTGTTACAGGATTAACATTCATAGTTGGCGCAGTTGTATTTTGGCCCACTGCAATAGTTTGTGTGAGTGGACAAGAACCCGCAACCAAATCCTGACCTGTTACTGTATAAACACCAACACTTGATGCTGTAAAAGTTGAGCCCGTAAAACTTCCCGGCATCCAGGTATATGTCATGTTACCAAGTGTTGTAGAGTTAACAGCTACAATGGTAACTGAAGGATTTGCACAGGTAAGTGAAGGGCTGCCTGTTGTTGACAAAGAGAAATTGGTCATTGCGGTTCCGCCAACGGTAAATGTTGAATTGGTTGTACAGCCTGAAGCATCAACTACAGTAACTGTTGTTGTTCCGGGACTCAATCCTGTAGCAATTGAACCATTTCCGGTTGGTGTAACTGTGCCCGGTGTTGGCGACCAGGATACCGTAAATCCACTCGCAGTTGAACCACCACCGACAATTGCAGTTGAAGCTCCGGGAGGATTTAAACAGGAAGGTTGATTGGTTGTGAGATTTAAAGTAACAGGAGCTAATGCTGTAAGATTAACTGTTGTTGTAATTTGTCCGCAAGCCGCATCTTTAACGGTACAGGTATAAACGCCTGGTGCGCCGCTTACAGTTTGTGTTGTTGCGCCTGTTGGTGTCCACGAATAAGTATAAGGTCCAGTTCCGCCTGTCACATTTGCGGTTCCTGTTCCTGTTGAACAAGAGGGCGAAGCGGCTGCAGTTAAAGTCATTGTGCTAGGAGAAAACGTACAGGTGTTACAGGTTGTTCTGTAATACAAGGCACTCACTAAAACATTAAAGCAATCGCCTGTGGTCGGACCAACTCCGAAAATGGCAGTTGTTTGTCCGGCAGTAACTGCAGGAACGGGAGTGGTAACAACATTCCAGTAGATTTGATTCGGCGGACTAAGTGTATAATTATTAGTAGCACTATTCAATTTCATAGGTGCGTTGCCTATGTTTTGCAAATCGGCAACAATTATCATTCCTTCTGCGTAAGTAGAATTGGCACATGCAGGAGGAATTGAAATAGTATTCGTGATTGTTCCCGGCGCTGCAATGTGAGCACCATCAGCAATAGTTAAATGTCCAGTGTAAGTTTGACTTGGGTCGGCATAAATAATTAAAATACTTGCACCATCGCAATCGTTTCCGGCGATAGGAGGATTGGTAGGCAATCCGCTAATAGAATAAGTACCATTACCGGTAATACAAGTAGTGATATCTGCTCTGTAACTATGGCTACCGGAATAACTCCAGCATTTATCCGGACCGCTTCCTATTAAAGTCATGGGATACGAATTCGACACAAGAGCAGGGTTGGTGACCGTTGAAGTCACAGCGATTCCGTTTCCGGATGCATCCGCGTACAAAAATGCTTTTAAAATAGTGCTGCAACCTGCAGGTAAACCGCTTATAACAATTGGAGCCGGCTGTGTAACGCCACCACCTGGACCACGTTTCATTAATTTTACACTGCCCCATACATAACTTAACCCACAGGCTGAGGCTGTATAACTTGTTACGTTTGCCTGATTACCATTCATGATGGAAGGAGGTGTGTATTTTGATGGGGCAGGACAAGTTGCGCAATACGTTCCTAATACATGATTAGGATCTGCGGTTTGTGCACTGCTATTAAAGTTTCCAAAAAATAAAATCAGTAAAAAAATTAAAGATTTTGCGGGAGATGATTTTAATAAATTCATGAACTCTTATTTTAATGATGAATATAGCAAAAAAAACATTGTAATTAATAAGGAAATTAATATCAGTTAAAAACAAAACAATATTGTGCCAGTTTTGCTTAAATACGACGAATAAGGACTATTCTTTGATGATTTTATGGTTTTCAACCCGGTCGCTAAAGATGAGCTGAACTGTATAAACTCCTGTCGCAATATGACCAATCCATAAATAATAGCCGTATGGTTTATCCCAAGCTGTTAAATTATCGAGGCGTCTTCCTAAACAATCAATAATTTTTATTTCCAGTAATTTATCTTTTTCATTGCTTTCAATATTCAGATAACCATAAACTACAGGTGAAGGAAAAACATAAGTGGAAGTTACGTTTTTACCAATACCTTTTATTAATACCGTTTTTGTTTTGTCACCGGTATAACAAAGATCTTTTACTGATAAAGAAACAGGATAAATACTGTCTCTTTCATATTTCTGATAATAATGATTAATGTTCCACCCCGGCTGACCATATAAATCGTAAGTGGTGCCATCGCCCATATCCCATTCGAAATCCCAAAAGGCCGCTTTTAACGAATCGTCTAATGCCGGAAGCAATGCGCTGAATCTAACGGTGTCTGAATCATAAGAAATACTGAAGTTACCTGTTACTGTATTCGCATAAGGGAATATTGCCAATGAGAAAGTGTCGCTTTGCGTTCCATTACTTGAAATAAGAGTAACAGTATAAGTTGTGAATGTTGTATAAGAATGAACAGGCGATGTTAAGGTTGAAGTAGGTGTCCCGTCACCAAAATCCCACAAATATGTATTGGTGCAGCAACTAAGATTGACAAATTTAGCGTGACAAACTTCGAAATCGAAATTGGCAAGCGGAACGTTGTCAACAATAATATTTCTTGAAACGGAATCGATATGAAAATCGATTGCAGATTTATAGTTTGTTACTTTTAGGGTGACGGTATAAGAAGTTTTAACCGGAAATGTGAAGCTGATATTTGTAGCAGAGGATGTATAAATAGGCACAGCGTTTCCTTGCTGATAAATGGTCCATAAAAACACTGGATTTAATAAGGCCGTTGATGTATTGGTAAAATTACTAATACTCCCGAAACATAAATTATCAACTTCATAATCTGCTATCGGTAAAGGATCGTCTCCTTGTCCTT
>CAZRNW010000502.1:1675-3227 GCA_964601535.1 uncultured Flavobacteriaceae bacterium | reverse complement strand
GAATTACTCCTGTAAGTATTCTATTATTTCTATTTATATAAAAAGCTGCAAGAATAAGCAAGCCAAATATAAAATTAACAATAAGTGTTATGGTGAAAAGGTCTTTTGTTTTCGGAAAAAAATGGAATAAAGAGAGGTTAATTGGAATAAAAGTCTTATAAAAATAGTATCCAATTTCGTTGATAAAAAGGTATGCCTTTTGGAATACATTGTAATCAGTGATGTTTATTCTTCCTGTTGCATTGTTTTTTATGCAGTAGTAAGATATTACAGAGAACAGCATTGAGACAATAAAATAAGGAATTAATTTTAATAAAGTTTTCTTTTGGATAGCATTATTGATAAATTGATATATTAATAGAATAACTGGTAATGTAATAGCCATTGGTTTTGAAAAGCAAGCGCAAATAAAAAAAATGAAGCTAATAATATAAGAAGTAAAATTTTCATTCTCAGAATGTTTAATATAGTAATTAGCCGAAAGTAGACAGAAAAACAAATACAAAACATCTTTTCTTTCCGTAATCCAACAAACGCTTTCTGTATTTAATGGATTAAGTGCAAAAAAAATTAAGACAATAAACTGTAGTTCTTTTTTTACATTCAATTTTTTTAATATTCTAAACAAAAGAAATGTATTTAATAAATGAAAGATTAAGTTCATTAAATGAAATCCACTAGCTTTTCCACTGAAAAAGTACATATCAATGTAATAACTGCAAATGGTTAACGGAACGTAAAGGATTGTTGCTTTAGCTTTAAAGATGTCGCTTATATTTTGGTAATTACATTTCTTGATGTAAGGGTTATTGATAACATATTCCGGGTCGTCATAATAAATAAAATCGGCCTGTAAAATGGGAAAGTATGCAATAAATGTAATTATTAAAATTGCTATTATTTCCCATTTAGATTTCATGATGAACACTTCAATTGAATATTAATACCCTTAGTTCTATTCTACTTTTCTGCGTTAAACATTTTGAGATATTTCATCTCAGTAGGAATTTTGTTTCGTTTCCAAGCTTTTTTGTCGCTTTCGCTTTTTTCCGCAAGATATTTTTCCAATAATTTTGGTTTTACTTTAAGCAGGTCTTCAATGTTTTTAGAGCCGTTAATATTGTTGGATTTACTGTAATAGTATATTTCAAACCAGTCTTGCCAAAATAGTTCTTTAATGTAACCATCGTTGTCATAGACTGCGCCGGTACCTCCCATAATACAAAATGCATCTTTAGTTCCACCCCCATACAAATGATAATCTTTGCTTTCAGGCGTAAGGCGTATCCATATATTACCAGCCTCACAATGTGCGTAATAACTTGAAGCGGAGTCACCAAGGTTCAGTTTTAGTTTTGTCTTTGTACCTAACAAAGTATAAGTTATCTTATTACCTTCTTTCTGCAACCATTCCCCACGATATGATTTTTTGCCATTAAAAAAATCGTCTTCTGTCTTGTATAAATAAAAAGGGGTTTCACTGCCAGCCGGAGCTTGGGCATACGTTAAGTTATAATTCAAAAAGAATAATGTGGTGAAGAAAAATAATTTT
>CAZRNW010000502.1:0-1665 GCA_964601535.1 uncultured Flavobacteriaceae bacterium | reverse complement strand
TTTGTTTTCATATTATTTAATTTTAGCTAATAGGTTGGTATTATAAATTTGAATTGTCTCCTGAATTGATTTGGAAAAAGCGTCCATATGTTTGTCGGTGAGTTTATGAAAGACAATAATTTGTGTTAGGCCGCCTACAACGCCCACGCCACCTATAACAGCAGGTGTAGTGACGCCATCGGTTTCATAATTATCAAGCCCAACAAACAAAGAAATTGCCCCTCCAACAATTACTGCATAGCCAATATATTCTAATGCGTTGCAAATTCTTTTTTTTCTAAGATGAACTTTGTAAGCTTTTTTAAATTCTGCATACGCTTCTGGGTCGTTTTTAATTACGTTTTCCAGCGATTTACATTTGCGCCCAATGTTTTTTATTGGTCCATCTACGCCAACGCGGAAGTCAATGAATATTCCTCGCGAGGTTGTTGATCCCCTTGCTTGACCGTTTGAGGAATAATTTGTCGTTGAAATGGTTTCTTGCAAGTAAGTATAAATGAAGTGGTTTTTTTTAACACTGTCTCTTTTAGCCGCCCGCGTTTGGTCAGCAGTTTGCGAGAAAGTTAAAAAAGGAAGTAATAAAAGTGTTATGATTCTCATTTATCTTGCTTCCTCGAATTTAGTAGTTTACCTTCATTTTTTTATTTTTTATTCAATTAATGGGAACCATGCAAATTTCAACATGGAAGTCTCTTAATATTTCATTTTTTTTGAAAATTAAGCCATAAAACATCAAATAATGTAATTATTTGATTATCAATATAATAATTATTTTTATTTAATATTCACCGATGCGCTGAAAAGTGGAATTTTGAGATCTTTTTCTGTGATTTAGAACTGATTTGTAGGGTTATAGGCAGGTTTCACGGCACTTAAAATCCTGTGGCTTCACGGCCGTACCGGTTCAATTCCGGTCGGAGGTACAAAAAAGCTTCTGAAAAGAAGCTTTTTTATTTTCCGGAAATCCCATTTTACATTTCTTATTTGTCTACTAATACTTATCCTCGGTTAATCAAAAAACATGTAAGAAAAGCTTCGAAAATGAAGTTTTTTTTTGTTCAGCAATAAGTAAATTTTGCCCGGTTATTTTGAGGGTATTTTGAGTGGCATTTTATTAACACTTAGGGGCTATTAACTTGGGACTTGCCCCACCTCAAAACCCTTGCTATTAGTCTTATTTTCACGGTATATGGATAACTCAGACTGTTACCTTTTTTGTGACTGAGAAAGGCGGAGCCATAACCATGAAGAAGCCGTATCTTTACAATAATGAAAATTATTAATCGGGTTCAATAAATGATTCACAATAACCAAAAACAAAAATGAATATTCTTGTAACAGGAGGTGCGGGCTACAAAGGCATTGTACTCACAACAAAACTTCTTAATAAAGGCTACAAAGTAACTGTACTCGATAATTTCATGTACGGTTATGAACCAATTTTGCATCTGGCAAAACACCCGAACCTGAGCATTGTAAAAAAAGATATCCGCAATGGTATTGATGATTTGCAGAAGTATGATGTTATTTTTCACCTCGCGGGAATAAGTGGATTTCCGGCTTGCGCTTCTAATCCGCATTCGGCTCAACTGATAAATGTGGAAGCTACAAGATGGTTATCTACTGCTATTTCTAAAAATCAGATGTTCATTAATGCATCAACAA
>CAZRNW010000501.1:0-3231 GCA_964601535.1 uncultured Flavobacteriaceae bacterium | reverse complement strand
GCAAGGCATAAATTGCGGAAGAAGTAACTAAAAATTTAAGTAAGCGGTTTTGTTTTAGGGTATCTAACATAGCGATTAAAGATAAGGCCCTAATGGGTAGACTTAAGCCAAATTGGAGTCTTTTTTCTTCTTATCGTATAGCTTTTTAGCACCATAAGCAGCACCGGCAGCAATAAAAGCACTTATTCCGCCATCAATCGGAATACATGGGGGTGGCCAGCAAGGAGGATTAATAGCAGGAGGAGGACCGGGTGCGGAATACAAGGTTTGACCACATACCATTACAAACAAGAAAACTAAGGTAAAAGCTAATCGTTTCATTTTTAACAGAATCAGCGTAAATATAGGACTAAAAAACCTCAAAACCAAAACTATTTATCTTTTAAAATCAACTATCTTTGTGACTCGATATCACTCGTGGAAACCAAGAAACAAGCCATCATAACAGAAAAAGACCTCAATCTTTTATGGCGGGTTATTAAATCAAATTGGCATGTGCCTATTATTCTGGTAAGTATTTTTTATGGTATAGGTTCCTTTTATGCTTATAAGAAAGTTGATATTTCGCAGGCCTCAACTCAATTATTGTTAAACAAAAACGAGGAGTATTACGGCGGAAGTGTTGTTCAGGATGCAAGCGCTTATTATATCGATAATTCCAATGAAATGAAGGTTATTACCTCCTACGATTTAATGAAGGAGACGGTTAGCAAACTAAAAGACCGCCTTCAGGTTTCGTATTATATTATTGGCAGGGTTAAAACCACTGAGCATTTTTCAGGGAATCCATTTGACATAAAAATTAACAATATAAATCCTGAGTGGTATGAGGCGGTAGTTGATTTTAAAATTCTCGATTACGATCACTATGAGATGTCGATGCTAAACGGTGAAGAAATTAAAACTTTCCGCGGGCAGTTCGATAAAGAATTAATCAATATTGAGTTTAATATTTTAGTAAAACGAACGCCTATTTTTACAAAGGAGTTAATGCCTAGTATTTCGGCACTTAATTACCAAATCATTATTCATTCTATTGATTGGCTTATTGCCAATTTTCAGAGTAACATGTTGGTCGAAAATCCTGAATACACCAATATTTTAAAAGTTAGTATCGACGATATTATTCCAGAAAGAGCAGTGCTTGTTCTAGATACGCTTAACAAAGTTTATACAGAAAATTCGGTAAAGTCGAAGATAGAACTAAACGAAAAAACCATTTCGTATATCGATAAACAGTTGAATGAAATAACGGATACTTTAAAAAATATTGAAGATACCATGCAATGGTATAAAGAAAGCAAAAACATTCTCGACCTTAACTGGGAAAGAAACGATTATTTCAGTAAGCTTTCTGCTTTTGATAATTCAAGGTCAGGTTATGAGTTACAAATTGAAGCTTTGAATGATTTGGAGAAATATATTATTGAAGATAAGGATCCGCAATTCCTTCCGCCAAATGTTTTCGTTTTTGAAAAGGCCGGATTTATGAATACTGCTGTTGATGAACTATACAAAAAGCAATTAGAATTAAATAAAGTGTATTCTGTTGCCAAGGAGAATTATCCCGGGATAAGTGAATTAAGGACCACAATAAAAAAACTGAAACAAGACTTGTTGGTATATATCTCAAATACAAGGAAAGCAACTTACAAAACCATTGAAAATGTAAACGAACAAACTAAAAGTTATATTGCGAGCCTTAAAACCATTCCAGGAAAACAAAGGGATATTTTAAACATTCAAAGAAAAGTAAATGTAAGTGAGAATCTGTATAATTTTTTATTGGAAAGAAGGGCTAATACCCGGATTGCCAGAGCAAGTATAATTCCTACAATTAAGGTTATTGAACAACCACGGAACGTAGGAGTCGTAAAGCCCGATAAGCAAAAAATTGTAAAAGATTTCATTGTATTTGGTTTGATTTTGGCGGTGTCTATTATTATCATCAGGGCATTTTTCTTTTCTAAAATTAAAACTGTTAATCACCTTAAAGAGCTTACAGAATTACCGATTATCGGCGTATTGCCGCACATGAAATCTTATAATAATATTGGAATAGCCGTTGACGAAGAACCGAATTCAAAAATATCGGAAGCCTTCCGGAATTTACGAACGAACTTGCAATATGCCAACATTGATGCTCAGGCGCGTTCTTTTTTGGTTACATCATTTTCACCTGGCGAAGGAAAAACATTCAGTTCAATTAATTTAGCTACCATTCTCGCAAAAACCGGAAAGAAGGTAGCTTTACTCGAATTAGACTTACATAAACCAAGGGTGAGCCGGATTATGGGCTATCAGCCAAAAATCGGAATAAGTACTTATCTGGCGGGTTTAAATACAATAGAAGAAATAACAGAGAAAACGATTATCGAAAATTTATTTTGTATTTACGCCGGTCCAATTCCACCGAACCCATCTGAATTAGTTCTTGCCGAAAAAATGAAAGAATTAATTCTTTATACAAAAAACAATTACGATTACGTTATCATTGATACGCCGCCGGCAGGATTATTATCTGATGCCATTTATCTTATGCAGTTCGTTGATGCCTCATTATTTGTGATGAATACTAAAGTAGCAAATAAAAAAGTAGTTACTTTCGTTCAAAACCTTGTTGTAACTAATAATTTAAAAAACATGTTCCTGATTTTAAATGGAGTGAGAAGTTTTTCTGGCAAATACTATTACAAGGGATATGGAAACACTTACGGTTACGGCTATGGTTATGGTTACGGCTATAGTAACGCTTATGGTTACGGGAAAGGCTACGGGTATGGTTATGGCAGCGGGAAATCCGGTTCCAAAAAAATAAATAAATGATTACCATTATTGATTATGGCTTGGGAAATTTAGTTTCAGTAAAAAACATGCTGAAAAAACTGGGGGCCGAATCAGTAATTACAGATAAAATTCCCGAAATAGAAGCGTCGGAAAAAATGATATTGCCCGGTGTAGGAGCGTTTGACAATGGAATGTCGCTTATTAAACAAAAAGGTTTATTGGAAGTATTGAATAAAAAAGCAGTTCAGGAAAAAATCCCGGTATTGGGAATTTGTCTTGGCATGCAGCTTTTAACAAAAGGAAGCGAAGAAGGAATTGAGCCGGGTTTAGGATGGGTGGATGCACAAACTGTTAAATTTTCTTTTAACGATAAGGTTCTAAAAATCCCACACATGGGATGGAGTTATATTGAAGTGAAATAACACAACAAGTTGATCGACCAAA
>CAZRNW010000500.1:0-3241 GCA_964601535.1 uncultured Flavobacteriaceae bacterium | reverse complement strand
CGGAAAAGTATTGAATCCGCTGAATGAAAAATGTGTTCCAGGTGGTTCTTCAGGTGGGGCAGCAGCTTCAGTTGCAGCAAACTTAGCACATGTAGCTTTAGGTTCTGATACCGGTGGCTCCATCCGTCAGCCCGCGTCTTTTTGCGGAGTGGTAGGATTTAAACCGACTTATGGAAGAGTGTCGCGCTGGGGATTAATTGCTTATGCCTCTTCTTTTGATCAGATTGGTCCGATTACAAAAACAGTAGGAGATGCTGCTTTAATTATGGAAGTAATTGCAGGTGCTGATGAATTTGATAGTACTGCATCTCAAAAAGCAGTTCCGGCTTACACAAACAAAACAGAAGGAAAAAAATACAAAATAGCTTATTTGAAAGATTGCATTGAGGCGAATGGTTTGGATCCGGAAGTAAAAAACGCAGTAATAAATAAATTAGAAGAATTTAAAAAGCAAGGTCACACCGTTGAGGCAGTTGATTTTCCTTATTTAGATTTCTTAGTTCCTGTATATTATGTATTAACTACTGCGGAAGCGTCTTCAAATCTTTCACGTTTTGATGGCGTGCATTATGGTTACCGCACAAAAAATGCGACAGATTTAGAAAGCACTTATAAAAAATCACGCAGCGAAGGTTTTGGTAAAGAAGTAAAGCGCCGCATTATGTTGGGCACTTTTGTTTTAAGTGCAGGTTATTACGATGCATATTATGCAAAAGGACAAAAAGTAAGAAAGCTGCTTCAGCAAAAAACATTTGATATTTTAAAGCAATACGATTTTATTGTAACTCCTTCAACGCCTGGCACAGCATTTGAGTTTGGTAAAAACAGCACGGACCCTATTAAAATGTACCTGGAAGATATTTTTACTGTGCAAGCCAACATTGCAGGAATTCCGGCTATATCAGTTCCTTGCGGTAAACACAGTAACGGATTACCAATGGGCATTCAATTAATGGCGAATTATTTCGAAGAAGGAAAATTGTTTGAACTGGCTTCTAAGATTTCGGGTTAGTGAGTTTGTCGAACTACTGATTCCTTTCAGCAGTTTTCGGACCATCTAATTCAAGATTTATTTTTGTACCTGGAATTGTTTCAATTTTAGATTCCTTAAAAGTTTCTCCCCATACAATTTTGAAAGGATTTTTTTGCATATCACCCGCATCTTTCATTTCTCTGAACTCAATTAAAAAACCTTCTTTCTTTCCCTTTTCCATCAAGCAACTTTTAAATTTATCTGCATTTGGATTTTCTTGTCCTTTGGGCATAATGGCCATGCATTTTTCCGGCGATAAAATGCCAATACCATCACCTTCATAAACACATTCACATCTTAATATAGTTTTGTTGGTTTGTAAATCAGCTTTTTTTATACTGAACTTAAATTTACCTGCGTTAAATTCGGATGTCTTAACCGGCAAATTGGTATTTTCAACTTTTATGGCCGCACCACTTGCAACTATTTTTTGAAAGTTTTTTATTTCAATGGTGTATTTTTCTTCCTGAAAACCTTTTCCTTTAACGCTTAATACTTTCCAATTTTCCTCGTTCGGTAAAATAACGATCTGCTTTTCCTTACAGGCAATTTCCTGATTCCCTATCTTAAAAACCACATCGCCGGGCTTAAAAATTAAATAATCGTTGGTTTTGTTAAAAATGCGGATTTTAAATTTCGAAAGCCCGTCTTCGTTAATGGCATCTTCAATGTAAATTTTGTAATCATCTGAATTTACCGATGTTTGCTTATAGCAAAACACGTATTTTGGGTCGATGTGCTTTTTGGATTCCTGTGCCTGAACGCAATACGAGAGAATCAGAATAAATAATAAAAATTGCTTTTTCATACCGAACTTAAATATACATACAAAATATCAAAATTAAATGCAAAAAAACCTGCTTTTCTAAATAATTTAGTCTTTTTTAGTGTTATAAATTAATATATTTAACAAAAAAACATTCATTATGAAAGCTAAATTATTTTTCTCATTCATGCTCCTTTATTGCATGTCTGATTTTGCACAGGTGCAATTAAACAATGGTCCCGAGTTAGATAACGACAGGGATGCTAAAATGAACAGGATGCTGGGCGGGGATGAGAACAGTTTTTACTGTTACAGAATAAGAAGTAAGGGAAAAGGAACTACCTTCATCATCGAGAAGTACAATAAGAAAACATTGAAACCTGATTTCTCGAAAGAAGTAAATTTAAGCGAGGAAGGGCAAACAAAAATTGAGGACGTTGAGTATGCAGCAGGAAAAGTATTTATTTTCCGCCGCGAATACAATAAGAAGGAAGACAAAATGAGTCTTTTCTTTCAAACGGTTTCTTCCGATGGAACCGTGGCGAATGATTTAAAAGAGATTTGTGTGATTAGCGCCGACCATTATGAGTTCGTTGATTTTGATATTTTCCCGAATCCAAGCCAAACAAAATTCGTTATTAAAGCTTCTCATAAAGCGAATAAGGAAGATACTTACAAAACTGATTTTATTTTAATGGATGCGGTTGGGATGAAAAAAGTGTGGACTAAAACAGTGCCAATGAAATTGCACAGTAATGGTATCAACTTCGGAGCTGCTGCGTTAAGCGCCTTGTTTGGTGGCGGCGTTCGCGGTGAAGCAGAAGGCGTTGGTTTTTTAGGTTTATATCTTGATGATAAAGATAATATTTATTGGGGCTATAACGGTCTTGCTAAAACTGCAACAGAAAAAGAAAAACGTTACCGTTTATATTTGTACACTTTAAATTCAGCTGATCAAAAAGAAAAGCAATTAGAGTGTTTATTCGACGACGATTATTTAGTAAGTGATATTGAATTTTTGAAAACATCGGATAACGAAGTGGTAATGGGAGGATTTTTAAAAGATGTGATTGAAAGAAAAGGCCGCGATCTTGTGAAATGCGGTATTTTCAGTTTCAAGATTAATGTTTCAACCAATACAGTTGCAGCAAAAACATTTAAGTTTTTTGATGATGCTATGTTAACGGCATTAGAATCAAATCCAAGAAGATCAAGATGGTTCCGATATAAATTAGATTATATTATTCCGGTAGGTGATGCTACTTATTACGTTGGAGAGCAATACAGCGAAACATGGGTTCAGAACTCAAATAACAGTTATGGCTCATTCGGCGGTAATAATGGTTACTGGGCTTATGAATACATGGATGTGATCGTTGGTAAATTAAATTCTAAAGGCGAATTCGAGTGGATTAAAAACTCGCCGTTGCGTAACGCGATGC
>CAZRNW010000499.1:0-3256 GCA_964601535.1 uncultured Flavobacteriaceae bacterium | reverse complement strand
CCCGTAACGTCTTTAATCCATGTGTAAGAAACCGTGTTATTAACGCCTAAAAGATTTAAAACTTCTACGTTTAACCACATTGACTTAATATTATTCATAAAACTCTTTCGTTTTATTTCCCTGTTTTCTTTTATGATGTTATAAGCAAAACCAATGTCAACACGTCTGTAGGGCGGCATTCTGAAAACCTGTTGGTAACGTAAATGGTTAGGCGGACCAAAAGGCAAACCGCTGCCAAAAATAATATTCAGATTCATTTTTAAAGCTGGATATTTCGGTAAATAATCCTGGAAAAACATATTGAACGTTACGAGCTGATCTGTTGGCCGTGGAATATAACCCGGATCAATTTTTGTACTATCGGCTTTTACCTGATCGAAAGTATAGCCCTTCACAATTTTTTCGCCGTCTTTATTGAAATAATCGTAATGAATATTGTCTTTGGAATATTCGTAAGTTCTTAAAATCCCCAACGAAGTCCAGCTTTCTACACCCTTCACAAATTCTCCATTCACCCTGAAATCAATTCCTGTTGCGTAACCATTCGCGCTGTTTTTTGCGAAATAACGAACGCGGACGTTGTCAACTTCGTAAGGAATTAAATCATTCAATTGCTTGAAATAAGCCGCAACTACAAATTTAAAAGGTCTTCTCCATGCCGAGAAATTATAATCGCTACTTAGTACACAGTGAATGGATTGCTGTGCTTTAATATTTTTATTTAATGTTCCGTCAATACCTCTTAACTCCCGGTAAAACGGCGGCTGGTAATAAAATCCTCCTGATAATTTGAAAATAAAATCGCGCTTCCAGTTGGGTTTAAATGAGAATGTAACACGCGGTGAAAAAAGAAACTGATTGTTTAAGGTCCAGTAATTTCCTCTTGCGCCTCCGGTAAAGGTAAAGACAGATGAATCTCGGAGTGTTTTGTTGAATTTATACTCCACATATTCCATGATGCGGCTGCTGTTCATGGTTATTTTTGTTTTATAAACATCACTCAAATTAATTTCGGTGGGACCATAAGGATTTACAAATCCTGCAGAATCTACCATACGCCATTCGCTGAGTTTATCCTGTACATTTTCATTCTGGAAACGTAATCCCCATAACAATTCGTTATTCCGTTTTAAATATTTGGTTCCTTTATGCTCTACGTTGTAAACTTGCGCCTCTAATTTATTTCTTCCGTTATTTAAAAAAGTGCCGATACCGCGGTTAAAAGCAACCTGACCGAAATTATTTTTTCCGAAATCTGCTTCCAATTGGTCAATGTAATATTGACCCTGAACTGTATAAATTTCTTCTTCTTTGGTAGAATAGCCCGAAGCAATTAATTTAAGTTTGGTAGTTTTGTTTGGCATATAAGTTGTTGATACGCCTCCCATGTAAGTCATGTACTGCATCAGTTCCTGTCCGTCGAAATAAACTTTGAAACTCACTGCATTGTTTACAGTTCCAAATGTAGTTTCCCTGTTGGAAGGAATAACCAGATATTTATTATTTGCGATGTTTGCTAAAACTTCTACAGTCCATTTCGGATTAATGTTGAAAGTAAGAAAAGCCTGCGCATCGTAAAAACGCGGACGGTATTCTCCTTTGGTATCCATACCTTTTAATAAATAAGTATTGCTTTTATAGCGCGAACCAACTGACCAGGAAACTAATCTGTTTTTAGAAATGCCTTCCAGGCTTAAACTGCCTCCCAATAAACTTGCAGATGCAGCCCCGCCGAATTTCTGAGGTTTGCGGTACGTTATATCGAGTACTGAAGACATTTTGTCACCGTACTTTGCTTCAAATCCTCCGGCAGAGAAATTAATATTACTTACCATATCCGGATTCGCGAAACTCAAACCCTCCTGTTGTCCGCTGCGCACTAAAAACGGACGGTACACTTCAATATCATTCACGTAAACCAGATTCTCATCAAAATTTCCGCCGCGTACTGAATAACTGCTGCTTAATTCGTTATTGCTAGTAACACCCATTTGTGTTTTAATCAAATCTTCAATGCTTCCGCCGGCTGTAGGTAACTGAAAAAATAGTTTAGGGTCTATGCGAACCATTTCCACTGTACGGTTTTCACCGACAATCTCAATAGCGGTCATTTCTTTGAATTGGAGTGTAGGTGAAAAATTAAGTGCTTCGCCGGGTTTTAAATTTATTTTGTGATTGATTTGTTTAAAACTGATATTGAAGAAAACGACGGTTAAATCTTTACCCGGAGGAATTTCAAGGGCATAATGGCCTTTGGAATCTGAAATTGTACTAATCTTTGCGTCCTCAAGAATGGCAACTGTTATGTTTTCAATTGGCTCGCCATCACCTGTTTTTATTATACCGCTTATAGTGGCATTTTGACTATAGCCTGAAAGCAAGCCGAGGCAGCAAAAAAGGAGGAAAAATATATGCTTTTTAGGGCTAAACACAGGTTATTATGGATAACGAAAATAAGCAGTTATTATTATTAAAACCAATAAAATATTACAATATAAAATGTATAATAATTAGCTTTGTTTTGTTATAGAAATCAAGCAGGATATCCGTCAATTATTAAAAAAATACTGGGGACACAATGAATTCCGTCCCTTACAGGAAGATATTGTCCTTTCCGTAATCGAAAAGAAAGATACCATTGCCCTTTTACCAACCGGAGGCGGTAAATCCCTCTGTTTTCAGTTACCGGGTTTGGTTTTAGGCGGGACGGTTTTGGTGGTTTCTCCCTTAATTGCTCTAATGAACGACCAGGTTCAGAATTTAAAAAAGAAAGGAATCTCAGCAGTAGCGATTAGCTCAGCCATGAATTATAAAGAAATTGAAATTGCTTTGAATAATGCGGCTTACGGACATGTACAATTTTTATATGTTTCGCCTGAGCGTTTAGAGAATGAAGATTTCAGAAAACAATTAAGCTATTTACCCATTACCTTAATTGCCGTTGATGAAGCGCATTGTATTTCCCATTGGGGCTATGATTTCCGTCCGAGTTATTTGCGGATTGCGCAGGTAAAAGAATATTTTAAAGATTTGCCTTTAATCGCTGTAACCGCGAGTGCTACAAAAGAAGTTGTTGAAGACATCACAAAAAAACTCGAATTAAAAAAGCCACAAATTTTCCGTCAGTCGTTTGGCAGGAGTAATTTACGTTACGTCGTACAATTGGAAGAAAATAAAACAGACCGTCTTCTTAAAATCATTAATAACGTCGGAGGTTCAGGAGTTGTTTATGTAAAAAACAGAAAACGCACCGAAC
>CAZRNW010000498.1:0-3263 GCA_964601535.1 uncultured Flavobacteriaceae bacterium | reverse complement strand
GAAACACATGGTAACGGCGATCCAATGTTTATTCAAACTAACGAAAAAGGTGAATATTTTGCTGAATTAAGAGGTAATTCAGAATACTTTTTAAAAGCTCAAAAAAATAAATACCTGGCAGATGCAGGCGCCGCAGTTACCAAAGAAAAAACAAAAACAGAACATTTTCAACAGGATTTCTTTTTAAATACCATTCCTAAAGGCGAGATTGCTATTGAGGGTATTGAGTATGACTTTAACTCAGCAGCATTACGCCCTGTTGGTATGCAGAATCTTGATAAAGTGGTTGACCTTTTAAATTTAAACAACAACCTCTCGATTAATATTGAAGCAAACACAGACAGCCGAGGTAATGATAAATACAATATGAAATTATCTCAAGCACGTGCCCAATCCTGTGTTGACTATATGATTTCAAAAGGTATTGCTGCTGCCCGTTTAAATCCAAAAGGTTTTGGCGAAAGTAATCCTTTAATAAAAGAAGTTGATATTAATAAACTGAAAAAGAAAAGTCCTGAGTGGGAAGCTGCGCACCAGAAAAACAGACGTACGGCTTTAAAAGTAATTGGTGAAAGCGAAATCAATATTATTAATAGCGGCAAATAATGATATTTACTTGGTACATTTCATTATTTGAGATGCTGCATGCCGCTTCGCGGGGCAGCATGACTTTCAGTTTTACTTACAAATCTTAATTCTGATAATTCAAAGACTACTCTGACATCCAGAAGTTATTTGGAACAATTCATCATTTTCATTAAATAAAAAAGCCCTGAAGTGTTTGCTTAAGGGCTTTTTTTATGCTTTA
The DNA here is from genome assembly GCA_964601535.1 of uncultured Flavobacteriaceae bacterium. Classification (GTDB taxonomy): domain Bacteria; phylum Bacteroidota; class Bacteroidia; order B-17B0; family Aurantibacillaceae; genus JAHEYG01. The sequence goes on along the minus strand of CAZRNW010000498.1, from coordinate 2,455 downwards.
AACTTTCTTAGATTTTAACGCCGATAATACAAACGTCATCCACTTGTTCTAAATTACCTCTCCAGCTTTCGAAGGCGGCATCCAGTTTTTGTTTCTGGGTTTCCATTGGCATAGAACTGTTAGCTAATAAGAATTCTTCCAATTGTTTGTACTTGAATTTTTTTCCTTTTGGGCCGCCAAACTGGTCAGCGAAACCGTCGGTAAATGTGTAAATAATATCACCTTTTTTTAGGTCAATTTTCTGAAGACTGAACGGCTTTAGTTCATCGCCGTATTTACCAACAGGCATTTTATCTGCCTTATATTCGTGAACTGCACCATCGCGAACTAACCATAAAGGGTTATTTGCCGAAGCGAATTCCATTACATTATTTTCAAAATCATAGGCGCAAAGAACGCAGTCCATACCATCTTTACTTTCTTCTTCACTTCCCTCAGGGTTTAAAGAAGAAATAATTCCACTACGAACGTTATCGAGAATTTCGTTCGGATGAATGAGGTTTTTCTCAATGATGGATTCATTTAAACGTGAAATGCCCACCATGCTCATCAGAGCTCCCGGTACACCGTGACCCGTACAATCTGCTGTACAGATGTAGAAAATTTCGTTTTTACTTCCTTTAGGCTTATGCGCCTGCGCGTAATAAAAATCACCGCTTACAATATCCTTTGGTTTGTAAAGGATAAAGAAATTTTTGGTTTCTGTTGCTACTGCTTCCATGATTTAAAAATACTATTTTTTTAATAATTCGCTAACTTTTTTTGCAATATATTTTTCAGTAGGCATTAAACTCTGCTGTATCTTCTTAGCATAGCGGATACTGTCCAGAATTTCCTTCTGTTTTTCTTCTATTATACGCTTTTGGAGGGTTATTTCGATATTGGCCTGCCTCTTTAAACGGAGACTTCTAAATACAAAAAAGACCAAAATCACCATTAAACTAAAGCCCGCAATAAACCCATTTCTTTCGGTTTTCCTTTGCTTATTTTCAGCCGTTTGTCTGATAATTTCGGCATCCTTTCTTAATAACTCCTTCTCCTTTTTTGAGGTTTCAAACTGAAGCTGAAGCTCGCTTATCTGCTTAAGTTTTTGCTCATTTAAGAGGCTATCCTTCGCTTTACTTAACTTAATATGGTATTGAAGGGCGTTTTTATAATCGCCTTTTAAGGTATATAGGCCGGTTGCAGCGTCATAAATAGAAACAAGCAAATACCTTATCCTGTTTTTTTCCGCGATTTCAACCGCCATCTTTATATTCGATTCAGCAGCTTTTATGTTTTTAAGCTTAACATTAGATACCCCAATATTCAAATAAGCAGTACTGATATCAATTAAATCGCCTGATTTAATTCCGTTATCTAATGCCTTATTAAAGTAAGTTAATGCTTCTTGCCATTTTTGTAAGTCGAACATCACTGTACCAAGATTATTATAGGTGGTGGTTAAGCCATCAATATTCCCTGTTTCCAGATAAGAAGCAAGTGCCTTATGATAACACTCTTCTGCCTTCGGGTGATTTTTTGTATGCCGGTAAATAACACCCATGTCGTTATAAAAACCGGCTGCAAATGAAGGGATTTTTGTTTTTTCGGCGTACTCTAATCCTTTAACCTGATACTCTAAAGCTTTATCATACAATTCCTGTAACAAATAAATTGTACCTATATTTGAAAGACAGGTGGCAATCCCCCTATTATCCTTTATATCTTCCATTATTTGTGCCGCCAATAGAAATTTTTCTATTGCCTTATTAAAATTGCCCGATAATTTGTAAGATAAAGCAAGATTGTTTAATGAGTAACCCATCCAAACAGAATCTTTAGTCTCGCATCTCAATACATAAGCTAAAGAATCGTACTCTATGGCTTTATCCAATTGGGTTTTGTTACGGTAAACAGTTGCCATATTATAATAGCATGCGGCCATCCCGCTTTTATCGTTCAGCTGTTTTCTCTGCTTTAGTGATTCTCCATAATAATACAAGGCCGAATCGGGGCTCATCAGATCTTTATATATGTTACCTAAAACCGAATAAGATAAACCCAAGCCGGCACCATGACCGGATTTTTTTGAAAAAGGAATTGCTTTGTTGTTAAGAATACTTATTCCTTTTCTCTGCTCTTTATTCTGCCAATAAATTTTTCCTATCTTATTATAGATATTCGCTTTGGAGGAATCGGCGTTTTCGGTTTTCAATTGCAGAAAAAGCGAATCTAATTTAGTGGTTTGTGATAAAAGCGTGATGCCTGCAAAAACGAAAAGTAAAATATATAAATTAATTAACCGCATTAATTGTTTTTGTAAATACCAAATACAGCCGGTACTTTATTTAAATCGGGTTTTGTCGTTTTTTTCCACTCCCCTACGCTTTTGGTAATTATTTTCTGAGAGGTTGTTGTTAGGTTGACACCGAGAAATAAAAGCGTTTCAGAATTTAAATTCGCTATTAAATCA
>CAZRNW010000497.1:0-3266 GCA_964601535.1 uncultured Flavobacteriaceae bacterium | reverse complement strand
GATACAAAAAGTAACCAAAAAAATCAAGAAAATCCGATTCTCCGCGCGAGGCCACACGCCTAGCACGGATTTTCAGGCCAGCGCTCGTTCTTCCGTAAAATCCTCGTTTAATATTAAAGAAGCTATGGAAGAATAATTAAAGACTGAAGAGTGAAATGAGTTGGGAGTAAAACATCCGCATTGAGTAGAAAGATTATCGGAGTTTTGATTCCTGTCAGTGATAGCGGTGAGGCTGAAGCAAATATTGTATTTGAGCGTCAACGTTTCAGCCTCATCCGTGGTTTTGTGCCTGCCTCTTGCACAAAAATCACCTTCAGGAATCAGGAGCTTTTTGGTTACTTTTTGGCGGTACAAAAAGTGACAAGGATAATTCAGAATACAAATGCTACCCTAAACATATTTTCTCTAAGAAGACAAATTTTGAGTTACCTTTGAAAAGAAATGCCAAGCAAACACGACATACGCAACAAAGAAGACATCGAACTAATGATGCGCAGCTTTTATGGCTCCTTATTAATGAATGAAAAGATTAGTCCTGTTTTTGCGAATACAGATTTTGAAAAGCATATGCCGCACATGATTGCCTTTTGGAGTTTTGTGTTGTTGGATGAAGAAGGTTACAAAACCAATGTGTTCGACAAACATTTACACCTCCATATAAAAGAAGAACACTTTGCCATTTGGCTGGAGCATTTCGAAAAAACAATTAACGATTTATTCTCCGGCGAAAAAGCCGAACTCGCCAAACAACGCGCCCAAACCATTGCTTATACTTTTAAAGAGAAGTTGAGGCAGATGGGGAAGTTGGGGTAGAGGTAAAATGGAAAAGGGATGATGGCAAATGGATGATAGGATTTTTTTACCTGCCGTTAATTTTCCCATTACATTTTTTGATAAGATCTTCTGCGTCCTTTTTGTCGTTTGGATATAATTTTAAATAATTATTAAATTCAAGTATTGCCTCACTATATTGCCCCAATTCGAATAAACAAAGACCCAGAAAATATAAATCTTTTTCAGCGTCTTGTAAACGACAGAATGCAATTGCTTTATTAAAATATTGGGAGGCAATCTTATACTCTTTAGTATAATAATATGAATATCCGGTTTGACTTAAAATGTTATGTTTGATTTCATTTTTGTCACAGCCAACATAAAGAGATTTATTAGTTTCAATATTACGTTTATACCAAGTTAAATAGAGAGTGTCATTTTTTAATCGGTAGTATCCAGCAATTTGAAAGGCCAAATCTGCGGCTTCATATTTCTTCTTCTTTCTTTTCTTTGCCTTGCGGTATTTTTTTTCTAATTCGAGAATATCATTTTTATTGCACGTATCGGAATTGACTCTAACGCCATCTATAAAATAAATCGGATTACCTCTTATTTTAATAACTGAAGTATCATTGGCTTGAGTGGCTTGTCCAATAATGTTCATGAATACAAGAATAAAAGCTCCTGTCCAAATTGACTTTGTGGCTTTTATCTTTTTCATAGTCGTTAATGCAACACCGAACTTATCAAACTAATAAACTCCTTACGTGTTGGGTCTTTTAAAAATTCGCCTGTAAAAGCAGAAGTTGTAGTAACAGAATTTTGTTTTTGTACGCCGCGCATTTGCATGCAGAGGTGAGAACATTCCATTACAACGGCAACACCTTTTGGTTTCAAGGTATCTTGTATGCAATCGCGTATTTCATTAGTTAAACGTTCCTGTACTTGTAAACGTCTTGCAAAAGCATCCACCACGCGCGGTAATTTACTTAAGCCAACAATATGTCCGTTGGGGATGTAAGCAATATGTACTTTTCCAAAAAAAGGTAATAAATGGTGTTCGCATAAGCTGTACACTTCAATATCTTTTACAATTACCATCTGACTGTAATCTTCCTTAAACATCGCCGATTTTAAAATCTCAGAAGGGTCCAAATCATAACCTTGGGTTAAAAACTGCATGGCTTTTGCAGCGCGTAAAGGAGTTTTTAATAAACCTTCGCGTTTTTGGTCTTCACCTACATCTTTTAAAATGTTTTTGTACATGCCGGAAATGGATTCAATCAATTTCGGGTTGTAGTGGTCAACTTTTTTGTAACCGCTTTCGTCTATTTCAAATTCTTCGTTTAGCATTATTTACCTCCAAAATATTCTACATAATTATTTTCTGTTTCCACCAATTTTACGCAGTGTAAATCGGCACCCATTTTTTTAATTTTCGGCATTAAAATATCCCAAATAAAAATAGCCATATTTTCGGTCGATGGCAATATGTTTGCCAAACCGGGCACATCCATGTTCAGGTTTTTATGGTCGAGTATTTCAATTATTTCACTCTTAATCAAATCTCCTAAATGTTTAAGATTTACCACAAAACCTGTATCCTTATTTACCTCCCCCTTAACGGTCACGAAAAGTTCATAATTATGGCCATGCCAGTTTTCATTGGCACACTTACCAAAAACCTCAAGGTTTTTAGCTTTGTCCCATGCTTCGTTGCATAATTTATGGGCCGCGTTGAAGTGCTCTTTGCGGGTTATGTAAATCATGCTGTAAATTTAAGTATTATACTGAGGCGAAATGTGATTTTTCTCTGAATTTTTTACTCTAATTGGCGAGTCAATGGAACGGTTTTTAATGAGTTTGTTGGTTCAAATAGAATATTCGTTTTCAAATGGTTTCCTTCATACTTTTTGAGCCGCCAAAAAGTATGCAAAAAGCTCTTGATTCCTGAAGGTGATTTTCGCGCAAGAGGCAGGCGCGAAACCACGGATGAGGCTGAATAACGCCAGTAAACCCTGCAGCCGCTCCTCAAAAGATTTTCCCGGATATTTTGTTAGACCCACACTTCTCAGCCTCACCGCTATCACTGACAGGAATCAACCCTCCGATAATCATTTATCAAGTTGCAGACTCTAACTCCCAATTGGATTTATTCTTCAATCGCTAATTATTCTTCCATTGGTTCTTTATTAATAAATGAAGAATCTATGGAAGAACGAGCGCAGGCCTGAAAATCCGTGCTAGGCGTGTAGCAATGTGCGTGGAATCGGATTTTCTTGATTTTTTGGTTACTTTTTGATCAAGCAAAAAGTGACTGGAGAAGATAAATTTGAAAACGTAAGAATCAAATTAAGCAGAGAATTCATTCAAAACCGTTCCATTGAGTTCGCTATAAAAACTGCATATTTTAAGCGAAAACGTCTGAGGAAATTGTTGATTTAATTTGCTGTAATATCCTTAACTTTACCCTATGCAAAAAATATTGATAG
>CAZRNW010000496.1:3079-3293 GCA_964601535.1 uncultured Flavobacteriaceae bacterium | reverse complement strand
GTTTAATTTTAAATACATGGTTACTAATGACGGCAATTTTGAAGTTGCATTTCGTGTGACAGTTGTAAGCGAAAAATTTCGTGAAAAAGGTAAAGTACGCCATCCTAAATTTCTTTATAATCCACCTTTAAATGTAAATCAAGAAAGAGGTATCTATAACCGATGTAATTCCCCAAATTCAACGGCATTTTATGCTGCGTTCTACGAAAATGTA
>CAZRNW010000496.1:0-3069 GCA_964601535.1 uncultured Flavobacteriaceae bacterium | reverse complement strand
GAGAGACAAAACCAAAAAAAGGAGAAACTATAATCATGACGACATGGAAAAACATGAATGGCGCTCCATTCGTATCTTATCCCATTAGTCATGCTCTCATTGCAAACAACGCTGGAAATGACAAGGCGACTAAAGCTTTTGAAGAGGCAATGAAAAATCATCATCCTCTGTTTCAAGAACATTTTAGAACAATCTTAAAATTTATTTCTTACGAGTTTGTAAAAGACAAGGAGGTTGTTAGTGAAAAAAAGTACGATTATCTGTATAGCGCTTACTTTTCGGAACACATTTTAAAAGAAAATAATCCGCTCGACCCAACACCAAACTTTGACTTTATCGTTTATCCAAGTGTAGCTTACAAACACTTAGAGGACAATATATGCGTTCCCGAAAGGACGCTAAATAGACTTAAGCCAATATATCTGCAAGAATTTGAAGTTCTCGAAACATATTACGACAAACCTTTATCGCTTACAGACATACCGGCAGACTTAAAACTTATAAGAGAAGCGTCTTGGATAACAGAGGACTTAATAATCTGGGAAGACGAATAATAAAACTGGATGTGATAAACTACAACAATCTATTTTGAAAACCCTTCTTCAAAAAATTCTTTGAAACTGATTTTGTGAAATTTTAGAATACGATGCAGACTATTTACGGTTAGGTTTGTGCCTTTTTCATAACGTCCATATAACGCTCTTGGAATATTAGCATCATAGGCAAAGGTTTCCTGACTTGAATAACCTGCATTTTTTCGTAATTCGGTAATTCGTTTTCCCAATAGTGGATAAAGTTCATTTTCTTTTACATTAGCCATAACTTATTCTTTAATTGCTTCGGGTATTTGATCTTCAAATTGTTTCCTTAATAATTGCAGTTGTTTAATAGCCTCATGCGTTTCTACTTTATCAGATAAATAACCGAGCGAAATTTCAATGCCCAAAATCATATAGTGAAGTCCCCATACCATGTTATTGAAATTCGTGTCCTCACCACGCTTTTGGAAATGATGGCTCAAAATTCCAAAATGTTCGTACTTTGAATAATAGGAATAAAGTTCATAAACCTTCGCAAATCGTTTCGTCATAGGATTAACCTTTATCCGGTTATACATATCCGTTGTTGAACTTAATCTTCCTCCAATCAAATTTTTTCCAGGTTCGTTGTAATTTATTGGTTCATCATTAAAAAGAAATGGAAACAATGCCCTTATGTTATCTACTTCTTCTTTGAATTCAATACCTATATCAGTTCCAGTAATTTTATAATACTTAAAAGTGTTATGAATATGATCGCAAAGGATAGAGTTTCCGATTTTAATAAATGTTTTTTCATCCGCTTTGTCGAAACCATAACTTGTCAAATATTGAATAGTAAGAAAATCTAACAAGGATGATCGCACTAACATCCCTATTGAGTGTTCCATTGTAGGTTTTGAAAGGTATTCTTTGAGCAGAAGCGTAATGGCTTCAAAATTGAATATAAAACGTTCTAAATAATTCTGGAAAACAAAATGAGTTGGTTTCTCACATTCTCCACTTGGAAATTTTCTATACTCTTTCAGGCCAAGAAAGAAAATCTTATCATTAATAGTAATGATATTGGTTAAACGGGTTTTATAATCCTCTGATAAAAGTGACATATAACGTGCGAATAAAACTATGTAAAAGATCGGAAAAAAATTGCTATTTTTACTCTGAATTTAAGCCACATATTATGAACAAGGACGATGTATCTTATAGGGTATTTACTGGAAAGCAAGAAGCGGATAAAGCCATTCACTCTTTGAAGGGAATTCTTTTGGGTATTAACCTAGACAATGAAGTAAATCTCAGCGAGGTAAATGAATTAAAACAATGGGCGACCAATCATAAAAATCTGATTAACCGCAATCCGTTTAAGGAGTTTATTATTTCTATCGAAAATTTAACTTCTAATACTTTACCCACTAAGGAGACTATTGAAGATCTATACTGGCTAACGCAAAAATATGAAGGTGATAACTATTTTTATGATACGGTGACTTCCGATATTCAGATACTTCACGGAATTTGTCACGGTATCCTCTCTGATGCAAAAGTGACCGAAAAAGAAGTTAGGGAACTCAACGAGTGGGTTAATAATCACGAGCATTTGAACACTTATTATCCCTATGATGAAATTAGAAGCCTGTTATTGCAAATTCTAGCGGATGGAAAAGTAGATGAAGATGAAATAACTTTACTTAAAGCATATTTTAAACAGTTCGTAAAATTAAATGATCGTAATTCTGATTCGCTATTGGACAGAGAAACTGTTTCGGTTCCTATTTCAGGATTATGTACAAGTGAACCTAATGTTACTTTTAATGGTATGACATTTTGTATTACGGGAGCATTAAAACGAGGAAAACGCTCTGAGGTTGAAAGCTCAATAAAAAGTCTCGGTGGGGTTCCTGTGGATAGCGTAACCTTAAAAACTAATTATTTAATCGTTGGCGATAACGGAAACCCTGCGTGGGCATTTTCTTGTTATGGACGAAAGGTTGAAAAAGCTCTTGATCTCAGAAAAAAAGGACACAACATTTCAATTATACACGAATTTACATTCGGCGATATTTTAGATGATGCAAAATAAAGCTATGACAGGATGGATTTATGAGAATGATCTGAATAATACTGTCAGGTATGTTCTTGGGCGTGTCGGCAACAATCCATTGATCTGTATTGGAATAAATCCTAGCACAGCAGAACCCAATGATCTCGATGAAACTTTGAAGTCAGTTGAACGCCGAGCTATTTACAATGGATTTGATAGCTGGATAATGCTCAATGTATATCCTTATCGTGCGACTGATCCCGATGAGCTTCCGAGTGAATATAATGCGGAGCTTCACCAACGCAACCTTTTTCATATTCAATCTCTACTTCATAATAAACAAGCTACCATTTGGGCGGCTTGGGGTGCATTAGTCACTAAACGACCGTACCTAAAAACTTGCGCTCGTGGAATATTTGAAATAACTCAAGGATTGAACTGCAAATGGATTATGTTTGGAAAACCTACTCAAGAAGGTCATCCTCATCA
>CAZRNW010000495.1:0-3298 GCA_964601535.1 uncultured Flavobacteriaceae bacterium | reverse complement strand
GCTTTTTAACAGTACAATTGTTAATCTGTTTATCATTTTTGTTTGGTTTTCAAGCTTATTCTTTTATAATATTGTAGAATAAAATTATCCCAACATGAGTAAACGTCTTTTTTTAGCATTGTTATTGATTACTTCTCTCAGTATTTCGTCTCAAGTCAAAAAAAAGAAAGACGAAGGAGTATCATCTGAATCTGCTCCGCGACCACCGGTTGATACGATTTTAGGTTTCGCTATGTATGATGGTATGACGCCGTTTGAGGCGGTGGATTATCAGTTGCCGCATGAAAGCGAAACAGATCCTGTAACTGGTAAAAAGACTTTTTTCAAAGAAATAAAACGCAGCAACGATTCAATACGCAGGGCATTCAGGATTGCCTACAAAAAAAGAAATAATACTTTTTATGTTGCTACTAAAAGACCAACACGCGAGGGTGATAAAATGAAATTATGCATCAACCTGGTTCATAAGGATACTAATTTGCTTTATTGTGTTGTGGATTCTGTTTGTAAAGACCCGGAGTACGGAAAAGTGATATTTCAGAAGCAAGCCGGGGATACTAATTATGTTTTGCTATACGTTTATGCTTTTTCAAAACTGGGCGGTAATTGCAATGGGGAAAAAGAAGCAAAGTTGTTTTTTGCCAGGTGGAATATCCCCGAAGGAAGGGCCATCTGGAAAAATAAATACATAAATTCCTGCTCAAAAACCATCACTAACATGAGCAAAACACCTATCGAGGAATGGGATGGTAAATCGAAATTAATTGTTCCATACCACAGAGGAACTAATTTTTATGAGATCGCTTTCGATCCTGAGCACCCTGAGCTGGGAATTCAAAACAATAAAGAAGGCGCTAAAAAAGAGGATTAATATTATTTTGATTTAAGAGTAAAGTAATACTCTTCGAGACTGAAATTGGAAACGATGATGTACCACATGAACTCATCTTTGAACAAATAATAGAAGTATTTATCATCAAAAGAATATTTTGTCACATCGGCATCAAACTTATCGCTTTTAAAACTGATTTCCTTTTTTAAACCGGCAATAATTTTACCCTCCAGCATATTGTAATTGGCAAATGCTTCCGTTTCTACAAATGAAAAAACAACGCTTTTCTTCGATGATTTTCTTTTGTTAATGAAAACAGCAACTTCTGCCGTATCCGTACTGCCTTCTTTTCTGCTTGTGTAATAATCAGAACGGTTAATAAGCGGGTCTCCTAAATTAGAATGATCTTTAGTCACAAAATTAAAATTCCGCGCAGTTAAATCGGCAATAATTTCCGTCTCGGTATAAATTAAACAGTTTTTGATGAATTCATATTTCAGGGTTTGGCCGTTCGAAGTAAATCGCAAAAAATTTACAAGAAAAAAAATTATAACGGCCTTCTTCATCATTTATCAATAAGAGCGGAAATAAAAGTAGTGAAAATTATGGTAAATGAAAGTAAAATTTATCACCCGCATCTTCACTTTTGTTAAATAAAAAACCCCTTACCAACTATAACTCTGATAAAACAATCATTTCAGTACCTTTTATCTTTTTATATTCCAATTTATTTAATGTTGATTTTAACATCAGGTTCAATGCCCTTTTACCGGCTGTTGTTTTAAAATATTGTTCCCTGGCTAAAGCATCTTCCTCAAACAGATAATACTCACAAAAAATTAACTTTAAAGGTCTTCTGTAAGAGGTGCTTTTTGACCGACCATCATTGTGGTTTTTTAAACGGTTTTGAAGATTGGTAGTGAATCCAATATAGAGAAGATGGTCAATTTCACTTATAAGAACATAAACACAATAAGGTAATTCCATTCAAAAAAATTGTGAAGCTTTCTTCGGTTAACCCGCATTCAGTCCTGAAGTAGAGACTCACTTCGTTCGTCACACTTCAGGACGATGAAGTGTAAAATCCACGCTCAATATCTCTTTTAGAACCTTGTGGATTTTATAAAATAATGAGTTGAAAAAAATCCACGTTTTGAGCGTGGATTTTTCTACTTCATCGTTGTCCGACTAGGGCATCCCGACAAAGCCTTCGGCTTGTCGGGATAAACTTCTCGCCCCAAAATTTCTAGCTTTTCTCTGTTGTCCGACTAGGGCTCGAACCTAGACTCTTCTGAACCAAAATCAGACGTGTTGCCAGTTACACCATCGGACATTTTAGAGCGTTGCAAAATTAACATTTTTTCTGTTAAGTCAAATAAATTTTCAAAAATTTTGAGACTTAAAACCACTCCTTTATGGTGCAATTTGTTAACTTCGCAACTTATCATTTACATAATATGACGCCTGCTTTTAAAAAATTAAATAACATTATCGGATGGCTGGTTTTTGCCATTGCCACATTTACCTACTGCGCCACTATTGAGCCTACTGCCAGTTTCTGGGATTGCGGTGAGTACGTGGCCTGTGCATACAAGCTGGAAGTTGGTCACCCTCCGGGAGCTCCGTTTTTTATGTTAATTGGCCGCTTTTTTGCTCTGTTTGGCGGTGGCGATCCGGCTAATGCAGGCATGATGATTAACATTATGTCAGCCCTCTGCTCTTCGTTTAGTATTTTGTTTTTATTCTGGAGTATTACACGTTTAGCTTTTAAAGCTGTTGTGAAAAAAGGACAAGAGTTTATCGAATCCAAGCAATATGCGGTGTTGGGAGCAGGTGCAGTTGGTGCATTGGCCTATACTTTTTCTGATTCCTTCTGGTTCTCGGCTGTTGAGGGTGAGGTTTACGCGATGTCGGCTTTCTTTACTGCTGTTGTTTTCTGGGCTATTTTAAAATGGGACGAAGAAGATGATTCGAATCCGATAGGTGCTATGCGGTGGATTGTTCTCATTTCTTATTTAATGGGATTATCTATTGGTGTCCATTTACTAAACTTACTTGTAATTCCTGCTATTTGTTTTATTTACTACTATAAAAAATACACCTTCACCTGGAAAAGCTTTTTTATCGCAGGCATTATTTCGGTATTGATTTTAGGAAGCGTTCAGTCTTTACTTATTCCAAAAATCGTAAAATTTGTTTCTGATACCGAGGTTTATTTTACCAATAATCTTCACATGGGTTTCAGCACAGGAACCATGGTGTATTTCGGTTTATTGATAATTTCTCTTGCAGGATTTATTATGTACACCACTTCAAAAAATGAAACACGTTACAAAATCGGTTTTTATTCGCTGATAGCTTTTGCTTTAATTGTTGTCATTAGCGGACCAAGCGTAGGTGCTAAATTCACGCGCGCTCTTTCTTTTGGTGCTATTCTTTATGGCATCACTAAAATTAAGGCGAAAT
>CAZRNW010000494.1:0-3300 GCA_964601535.1 uncultured Flavobacteriaceae bacterium | reverse complement strand
ACAGAGGCTAGAAGATACTAAAGGGATAGAAATAGCCATTACGGTCCTCTCTGAATACACACAGGTAGAGGAATACGCCAACAAGACGGAAGCGATGGTATGGGATATTGTGTTATTGGACCGAGATTGCAAAATAGGCGGGTCCTTTCATGCTCTTGATATTACCAAGATAGGCAAACAGAAAGTCATAGGCATATCATCCATGCCGGACTACAACGAACAAATACGACAATTAGGGGTAACAAGGATAGTTCACAAGGACTACGGCCAGCTAGATACCTTCGTCAATGGAGTAATACAACACATTGAGGAGCTTCTTCGCGCGTAGGGGGCGGGATAACCCCGCCGTATCTCGGCGGCTTGCCCCTATAGGGAATAAGGGGACTTTCCCCACCTTTCCAGCACTAAAAGGGCAAAATATCGGATGATTTTATGTGAAGCGCTTTGATAATCGCGTAGATTACTTCAAGACTTGGGTTTGCCTCGCCTCTTTCCACACGAGCATAGTACGAAGTATCAATACCAGCTTCTTCAGCCACCTCAACTTGGTTTCTGTTTTGGTGCTTCCGGAGTCTTGCCATATTTTTGCCAATACCGACCAGTGTTTTTGCAGAAATACGATATGCCATACCTCAATGGTGATAGCTTTTCGTTATTCTTGCTGGTCTATCAAACCATTTTAGCCACGAATTAGTGCTTGAGGATTTTCATTTTGAGGACTATTATGAGGGTATGTTTGCAAAAGTAATGGATATTTTGATGAGCCTAATTACCATAGGCGCCTTTGTTCTTATTCTGGTCGGAATCGCCCTTGATAAACCCACTCCGGCAGACTTCAAAATGATGATATTTCTTGTGCCGATGCTTTGGCTTGCAGTAAGAACATTAAGAAACCAAATGTTAAAAGAAAAATAATAGGATTACAGATGGATATAATCATTGCTATTTTGTACCTACTTTCCTTCGGAGCCTTTAGTCTTAATAAATGGGGTAAAACAAATATTGCCGAAAGACCATTGCTTTATACTAAATCAAACGTAATTACCTTTTTGAATATAAATGCATCTATTTGTCTTGTCCTTGCCGTTGCTTTGTTAGTTTTTAATTGGAAATTATTTATCGGCACCTTTTTGTTAGGACTAGTAGTAGGACCTCTATTAATCGCTCCACTCGTGTCATTTATTCTTGCTCATATATTCCGCTAAATGCTTGTGGTTGGGTATATAATACGTCCATAACTGATAGGGACCTTTTGAATAAACCTTCATTTTCTTGGAAGTGGTATACTGCGTATGCAGGCTTCATTGTTTGCAAACCTTAAATATCTTTGAAAGAATAAAAATATGAAGCCAACAAGACTACAGGAAACCATACTCTATATTCTTCAATCTGCGCAACAAGCAGGCGTACCTCCATTGTCTCGCTTCCAGTTGATGAAGTTGATATACCTTATTCAGATTGAGTCTATGCGATTCGCAGGTATCCCCTTTATTGATGGCCTTCATTTTTATAGACAAAGAAACGGACCATTGAGTGCTCAAGTTTATAATGCTGTATCTGATATGGAAGGTGAATATGTGAAAGTAATTGAAGTTCAAAATAAAAAATATGGACATAATAAACACGAACACAGGCTAATAAAAACTCCCAAAAAATATTCACTCTCTAATTCAGAAATAATTTTTTTGAATAGTGTTTTGAAGGACTATTTAGCCCTTGCACAAAAACATCTAAAGGAGATTGTGTACGAGACTGAACCGATGGTGGATATAGTTACCAAAGAACAGCAAAAACGTATTTCATTAGAGGGCTTGCCAATAAACATGTCTTTGGTTCCATTAGACCAAGAGCTTATTCAGGCAATGGCCGGGCAATGAGTTTTAAGATTGGGGATATTGTTTATTTTGATAACTATTGTTTTACAGATACTGGGGAAACAGCAAAGCACTACGGACTTATACTTCTCCCCAGCGTTACTAGTCTTCCTGGCTGCATATATTGTGCTGTAATCACATCTAGAACAGTGAAACATTTCTTTGCTCTACCTTTGAGTGAGATTAAATATACTTGTCTTCGTCTACAAAGTTATGCCTGTTTTGATAGACAAGACTATCAAAGTGAATCTGATGTAAGCAGAAATAATTTAGTTCCATTACAAAGTTTGGATAGCACAGATTTAAAATTGGCAAAGAAAAAATTGAGAGTTTCTTTATTTAGTCCAAACTTACCATACCATAATGATGCTTTCTTAAGAGCAACTGTGTTAAGAGAGTGGAAATCGGTGGTATAATTCCATATATGTCAGACCCCAAACAAAAACCATTCCAAGGGAGCGAAGGAATCATTAAGAATCTTTCCACACTTCCAGATACAGATGATGACAGGGAAAGCTTATTAAACGAGGTTAGTGATACAACGGATTCTGAAGTGAATCATCCTGCCCAGGATAACCAAGAAGGCAGCAATGACTCCAAATAATTTTGAAGTTTTACTTCTAATTCTAGTATTTTTTCTGCCTGGTTATATATACACCCTAGTTAAGTCTTGGTTTGAATTTCAGAGTTGGGACAACAAAGAGATGCTTTTTTTGGGGTTTTTATTTAACTCTCTACTTTTTCAATTCTTCGCATGGAATATATTGAAATTTTTTCATTTAGACATACTGACTTCTCTCTATAATTATCGTGGGTTTGATAGTTTTGTATCAACTAATTTTTGGACGATTACAGCACAACTTACAGTAACAATCTCTCTCGCTGTTATTGTTGCACTGTTCCTTTCGCTTAAGCAAGTCAAAAGAGAAATTAATAAAGTCCGCATTTTGTTAGGCGACTTTTTTAATTCTGGGCTTCAATACTC
Organism: uncultured Flavobacteriaceae bacterium; assembly: GCA_964601535.1. Lineage (GTDB taxonomy): Bacteria > Bacteroidota > Bacteroidia > B-17B0 > Aurantibacillaceae > JAHEYG01. Next base: position 441 of record CAZRNW010000494.1, on the reverse strand, counting down.
CCCGGGTTTGCCAGCAATTTTTGACTTTTCATCTAATCTAGGTCAATACTACATTGGCTGTGTCGTTGAGCTTAAAGATGGAACAATGTATGACGGTAATATCGTTCATGTTGGCTTTAACACGGAAAACAAAGACCACATAATTGTGCTAAAGCAAGTTACTAGATTACAAAACGGAAAAAAGAAAAAATTTCCTAATGATTTAAAAGTATTAATTCCTTATGAAAACGTAAACACAATTAGCTATAAGGAGTATCTAGTTAAAAAGAATCTGAAAGCAGGATTATCTTTGACCCCGTTAAATTTGTCCTTGGCTTTAGTCCTTACTCTTGCCGCACTATTAAGTGCATTACAGGGGAAAATTGAAAGTTCAGATTTTTTGAAAATTATTGTTGAACTTCTTGGCGCGTTCGTGGTCACCTTTTTAGGTGTCTATATTTC
>CAZRNW010000493.1:1555-3307 GCA_964601535.1 uncultured Flavobacteriaceae bacterium | reverse complement strand
AAAATTAAAGGAAGAAACAAATAAGGTTGAATTAAACAGACAGAAAACAATCCGTTACGCATTTACAATTGGATTTGGACTTGTATTAGTATTAGTAGTTGTTGTATTCAGGAACTTGCAACAAAACAAAAAGAAAAACAGAATTATCACCGCACAAAAACTGGAAGTGGAACATCAGAAGGAATTAGTAGAAGAAAAAAACAAAGAGATTACAGATAGTATCACATACGCTAAGCGTTTACAGGAAGCGATTTTACCGCCTTTGAAAATGGTGACAGAAGTTTTTCCTGAAAATTTTGTTCTTTATATTCCTAAAGACATAATAGCAGGTGATTTTTACTGGATGGAACATTCGGGTGAATTTACTTTTATTGCGGCAGCCGATTCAACCGGACATGGGGTTCCCGGAGCAATGGTATCTGTGGTATGTTCGAATGCATTAAACAGGGCGATTAAAGAATTTAAATTAACCGAACCCGGTTTGGTATTAGATAAAGCAAGAGAACTTGTACTGGAAACTTTTGCGAAAAGCGAAGGTGATGTAAAAGACGGTATGGATATTTCGCTCCTGTGTATTAACCGTAAAAAGAAAAGTATAACATGGGCAGGCGCTAATAATCCGCTTTGGTACATAAATGCAGACGAAGATAAACTATCAGAAATAAAAGCGAACAAGCAACCTATAGGTAAAACCGATAATCCCCTGCCCTTCACTACTCATTCTATTCCTTATGAAGAAGGAAAAATTATTTATTTGATAACCGATGGTTATGCCGACCAGTTTGGCGGACCGAAAGGAAAAAAATTAAAATACAAACAACTTGAAGAATATATCCTGAGCAATCAGAAAAAACCTCTCGCTATCCAAAAAGAAATACTAGAAAGGAATTTTATGGATTGGAAAATGAATTACGAACAAGTAGATGATGTTACACTCTTAGGTTTAAAGATTTAATATGTACGAAATTAAATTCATTGAGCCACAAAACATGAAAAGCATCATTCCGCTCGTTGCACTTTTAAATCCCGGCACGAGTGAAAAAGTTTTGATGGATCGCCTTGAGGTGATGATGAAACACGATTATAAGTGTTTGGGTGTTTATGACGGAGAAAAATTAATTGGCGTTTGCGGTTTATGGGCACTTATGAAATTATACAATGGCAAACATCTGGAGCCGGATAATGTTATTATTCTGCCTGAATACCGCGGAAAAGGAATTGGTGAACTTTTAATGGCTTGGATTGATAAATACGCTTTAGAAAATAATTACGAAGCCATCGAATTGAATGCATACGTTGAAAATTTAAAAGGCGTTGAATTCTGGAAAAAAACCGGTTATCATATCCGCGGTCATCACTTTCAAAAAATAATTAAAAAACAAGAATGAAGAAGCTTGCGTATTTTGGTTTAGGGGTTTTGTGTGTTTTCGCATTGCTGATCTGTTTTGCTAATTACAAAATCAATAGTTTCAGCGAACAGTATCTTTATACCAATACAGATTCTGTTCCGGCCTGTAAAACTGCTGTATTATTAGGGACAAGTAAATTTATGCGCAACGGCACTAAAAATTATTTTTTCTATAACAGAATTAAAGCGGCAGAAACACTTTTTAAGTCGGGTAAAATAAATTTTCTCATCATCAGCGGCGATAACAGTTTAAGTTATTACAACGAGCCCGAAGACATGAAAAAAGAATTGATAAAAGCCGGCGTACCTGATTCTGTTATTTTCCTGGATTATGCAGGTTTCAG
>CAZRNW010000493.1:0-1540 GCA_964601535.1 uncultured Flavobacteriaceae bacterium | reverse complement strand
ATTTGACTCAATGATAAGGGCTAAAGAAGTATTCGGACAAAGTAAATTTATTGTTGTATCACAGCAATTCCACAACGAACGCGCTATTTACATTGCCCGTAAATATGGGATTGAAGCTTACGGTTACAACGCCGAAGATGTAAGTGCTTATAGCGGATTTAAAACCAAAGTCCGCGAACTATTTGCCAGGGTAAAAGTGTTTATTGATGTTTATACGCACAAGCAGCCTAAATTTCTGGGAGAGAAAATTATAATTGAATAACTACCTGATAGTCATTGCTTCTATACGCTTTAGCTAAACACTCACTTTTCTTCAATTTACTATAAGTGTTTAAACATTTATACGTTCAAAAGTGTTTGTGATTTAAACCGGCCTTAGCACTATCCTTAATACATTTGATAAACCCTTAAAACTAAAAATCATGAATATTAATTTCATTGCTGTATTATTAGCCGCCCTTGTGCCAATGGTAATGGGCTTTATTTGGTATAACCCAAAAGTATTTGGCACAGCCTGGATGGCAGCCTCAGGCATGACGCCTGAAAAAGCAAAACAATCGAATATGGCTGTTGTTTTTGGTGTTTCATTTTTAATGTCCTTAATGCTCGCTTTTATTATGCAAGCCATGGTTATTCATCAGATGCATATTCTTTCGCTGTTTTACAAAATGCCGGTTGAGGATGCAGCAACACCTGAGGGTGCATTATTTAAGCAGATGATGGATATGTTCGCGGGTAGCTGGCGTACTTTTAAACATGGTGCATTGCACGGTTTTATTGGCGGTATGTTTATTGCACTTCCTATCATGTGTACTAATGCTTTATTTGAAGGAAAAGGATTTAAATATATTATGATTAATGCAGGTTACTGGATTGTTACCATGATGATCATGGGCGGTATTATTTCTGCAATGCCATAGTTCCTCAATGACCCGTACCTCAATTTTTTTTAAGTACTTTTTTATTTTGGGAATGCAGGGAGTAATTTTTACTTCCTGCATTTTTCCTTTGCATAAATTCGATAAAGCCCGCAAACCAAAAGCCCCTGATTATGCGAAACCCGAAACCTGGGCCGCTTTACCCGATAAAAAAGATAATGCTGACTTAACTGTTCCGAATACTTTAATAACAGATAAACAATCAGAAGCAAAGGTCGATGTGTTTTTTATCCACCCCACCACTTACCGCATTGGCCGTTTATGGAACGGAGGTCTTAAAAAGAAACGTGTGAATAAACGAACCGACAGACTACCGATCCGCTATCAGGCCAGTGTGTTTAATGGTTCCTGTAAAGTATATGCACCGCGTTACCGTCAGGCTTCACTAGTAACTTATCTCGATAAAAAAGGAAACGCAGCTAAAGTTTTTGCTTTTGCATATGAAGATGTGAAGCTGGCTTTCTTATACTATATTAAAAATTTTAATCACGGGCGCCCATTTATTATTGCTTCTCATAGTCAGGGCACCGACCACGCCGTTCGTTTAGTCAATGAATTCATTAAAAAAGACTCAGCTCTCTACAAACAATTTGTTACAGCTT